>NZ_JALGQY010000029.1:0-44217 GCF_022809915.1 Acinetobacter lwoffii
CCCTTGAATTAAATAATTTTGCTGATTACTTTAAGATCAAATAAATTGTACGTTTTTTGATTTATGACGGAAGTCTATTGTTTAATTACAAGAACCCTATAATTCTAAAGTTGTAGATTATATTTTTATAATTGATTGTTACATTGAAATCGTTTAAAAATAGCGAGTCTTAAAACAAAAACAAATGTTTAAAGTCATTATGATGAAATCATCATTTTAAATCTCCTTATTTTAACGAATAGTGAAAAGACAGTTTTATGGGATCTATGAATCATCCATTCCCCATGCATATCTTTCGTGCCTATGACATACGCGGTAAAGTCAGTCTATTAGGTGCCGGGATCATTGATGCAATTGCCCACGGTTTAGCCCAGCAGTATCAGGCTGCGGGACAGACACGTGTCGCCATTGGTTATGATGCACGCATCAGTAGTCCGGCTTTTGCCGACATCATTGCCCGTATTTTTAAAGACTATTCGCTGGAAGCCACTATTATAGGCTGTTGTTCCAGCCCGATGCTGTATTTCACCGCACGCCAGTTTGATGGCAATGGTATTATGGTCACCGCCAGTCATAATCCTAAAGAAGATAATGGGATTAAATGGATTATTGATGGTGAACCACCTTGTCCTGAGATGATTCAACAGGTGGCCCAACTGGCAAAGTCACATTGCGATAGCCAGCTAATTACTTTAGCTGAACTGCCGCATCAGATTATTCCAGAGTTTTGCCTGCAGTATCAGCAGGGAATATTAGAAGATATTCAATTAAAGCGCTCATTTAAAGTGATTCTGGATGGTCTGCATGGCTCAGCCGGACGTTGTGCTGACTTGGTACTCAGAAAAATGGGCTGTGAAGTGATTGCTTTACGTTGTGAGGCGAATGGACATTTTCCGGATCATGCGCCGGATCCTTCGCAAGACAAACATCTTGAGACTTTACGTCAAACCGTCATGCAACAGCAGGCTGATCTCGGTATTGCCTTGGACGGTGATGGCGATCGCTTGGTTCTGATTGATGAACATGGTCAGATTATTACAGCCGATCAGTTATTGTGCCTGTTTGCTGAAATTTGTCTCAATGATTCAGCGCCATGCCAATTTGTTTATGATGTGAAATGTTCAACCTTAGTTCGTGATACGGTGCAACGTTTAGGTGGAGAGCCGGTGATGATTCGTACCGGCAGTTCATTTCTCAGAACTTATCTGAACCAGTCTCAGCATCAGGCGATTTTTGGTGGGGAATATGCCGGACATTATGTCTTTAATGATGGTCGCGGTTGGGGCTATGATGATGGACTCTATGCAGCGCTCAGAGTCATGGAATATCTGGATCAAACTGGTCTAAGTTTGGCGCAGGCCTTGGCGGCTTATCCAAAACGGTATGGTACTGAAGATCTTTATATTTCAACGCGCCAAGTGCGTCCAGTTGAGCTTTTAAACTTCGTTGAACAGCAATCCGCAAGAATTCATGCGCAAATCAGTAAAATTGATGGGATACGTCTTGATTTTGAGGATGGTTTTGGCATCATTCGAGCATCCAATACAGGTGAGTATTTCACGGTGCGCTTTGATGCCAATAATGCCCAAGGTCTGAATGAAATTCGTCATCTGTTTGTAGCCATGTTGCGTGACCGTTATCCAGAGATCGCTCAAGACATTTTAGATGCTCAATAAGGAGAGGCGAATGCCAAATCAACAAACAGGCATCGACAAAGCACAGATTTTGACAGAAGCTTTGCCGTATATTCAACGCTTTGCGGGTAAAACCCTGGTGGTAAAATACGGCGGTAATGCGATGACCGATCCTGAGCTGGAAAGTTCATTTGCACGTGATATCGTATTATTAAAAACAGTCGGCATTAATCCGATCGTGGTACATGGCGGTGGTCCGCAAGTCGATTCCATGCTGAAACAGCTGGGCCGTGAATCAGATCGTATTGACGGCATGCGCGTGACTGATCCTGCGACCATGGAAGTAGTCGAGATGGTACTTGGCGGTAGCGTTAACAAATCTATCGTGAACCTGATCAACCAGCATGGTGGCCGTGCGATTGGTCTTACCGGTAAAGATGGTAACCTGATCCGTGCACAAAAACTGTTGATGGAAAAAGTGGCTGAAGATGGTTCGGTTCAGCAAATTGATCTGGGTCTGGTCGGTGAAGTTGTCGGTGTGAAAACCGATGTTCTGGAAATGTTCACCAATAGTGACTTTATTCCAGTCATTGCCCCGCTAGGCGTCGACGAAGAAGGCAATACCTATAATATCAATGCCGATCTGGTCGCTGGTAAAGTCGCTGAAGCTTTGGGGGCAGAAAAACTGATTCTGCTGACTAACATCACGGGTGTACTGGATGAAAATAAAAATCTTTTGACTGGTTTGACCACTCAAGAAGTCGATCGTTTAATTGAAACCGGCGTGATTTATGGTGGCATGATTCCGAAAGTGGGTTGTGCCCTGGATGCAGTAAAAGGCGGTGTCGTGAGTGCGCATATCGTGGATGGTCGTGTACCGCATGCCAGCTTACTAGAAATTTTTACCGATCATGGTGTTGGAACCCTCATTACCAATCGTGCCAATCCACATCGTTCTTAATCCATTTTTTGCCAAAAAGAGTCTCAATAGAGGCTCTTTTTTATTTGGATTTATCAAACCCAGATATTTGAAATGACAGGAACAGTCATGCACAATAAGCTTCTAAGTAAATAGAGAGCTGAAACCAGACCATGTGCCAACTGCTCGGAATGAATTGTGCCACCCCGACGGATATTACTTTTTCTTTCCGCGGATTTTCCCAGCGGGCGGGCATTACCTCTGATCATGCGGATGGCTTCGGGATTGCTTTCTTTGAAGATAAAGCCTGCCGTCTGTTCGTTGATAACCAGTCTGCGGTTGAGTCGCCGATTGCCGAGCTAGTGCGTAACTATCCGATCAAATCACGTAATGTGATTGCCCATATCCGTAAAGCCACTCAAGGCAAAATTAATCTGGAAAACTCGCATCCTTTTAGCCGTGAACTCTGGGGGCGGCAGTGGATTTTTGCCCATAATGGTGATTTACATGATTATTTTCCTGAACTGTCAGGGCGCTTTACCCCAGTCGGTAATACCGACAGTGAGCGTGCCTTCTGTTACCTGCTGGATCAACTGGTGAAACGCTTTGGCTATCATGAGCCGAAACTGGATCAGGTTTTCGATCTTCTAGCTGAAATTTCACCTGCAATCGCGGAGCATGGCACCTTTAATTTCTGCCTGTCGAATGGTCAGGCGCTGTTTAGCTATGCGATTACCAAACTCCACTGGCTGGTACGTGAATACCCGTTTAGACCGGCTCAGCTGATTGATATTGATGTCGAAGTGGACTTTAGTCAGGTCACGACCCCTGAAGATCGCGTCGCAGTGATTACCACTGAACCATTGACCCAGAATGAAGAATGGACTGCCTTCCAGCCCGGTGAAATGATCCTGTTTCAGCATGGGGCGAAAGTACGTTCTCAGTTGACGCATGTTGAACGTCTGGAACGTGAACGTCTTGATCCTTCCTTAAAACGCGTCACGCGAGCTGATCAATATTAAAACGCGATCAAAGACGGAGTTTAAACTCCGTTTTTTTATATTTTTAAATAGGAAAAAATCTAAGAATAAATAAAGGTTTATTACAGTTTTTGGTTAATTAATATCTTAGCCTTTTACTCAGGATAAATTATTTTTAATTATATATAACAGAAACTTAAAATGAAAAAGCCGGATTTAGGCGGAAAGCCGACTAATTTGCTTCATTTTTATTTGAATCAATACGCTATATGCTCATTTTCACGTTATAAGTCCTTAATATTTATAGGTGGTCGTAATGAAAATGAAATGGGTTCCAGATTATAATACTGGTATCGATGTGATTGACGATCAGCACAAACGAATTCTCGATTATATCAACGAAATTGATGGAATTGATGCCAATACCGAGCGTGCCCGTATTAAACAGATTCTTGATAATATTATTGATTATACCCAGTCGCATTTCACCTTTGAGGAATCTCTTCAGGAAGAAGCCGGCTATAAATATCGGGTGCCGCATAAACGTGTGCATGACCTGTTTATTAAAAAAATCGAGTCTTATCGTGACCGTTTTGAACTGGGACAGTCCATTGAATCAGAGCTACACGAAGTATTATCGAAATGGCTGATTAACCATATTCAGCACGATGACGCCGATTATGTCGGTGCCGTGAAAGAAAATATGATGGGGATCATCAAGGAAAAAGAAAAGAAAACAGGTAAAAACTGGTTCGCTCGTTTCTTCTCATAATAAAAGACGTAACGAGATAACAAAAATTAAAATCTAATTATAATTTTTGCGCAGCAAATCACTGTCATGGTGGTTTGCTTTTTGTTTTTGATTTTCACCGCTTCACAAGGCAAAATAGCGCTAGATTTTTATAGGAATGCATCATGCAGGACAATGCTATGTCAAAATGGTTATCGCCGCTGATGGCTTTCTGTTTATCGTTTATTATCATCGCGACGCTCGCATCGATAACCGGTATACAGATTGATCGTCAGCTGGATTTCTGGATGCTCTGGTTGGCCACCATGCTGATTCTGGCGCTTCCAGTCTGCTACTTGGAAATTGCTTTGGCCAAGCGCTCTAAAACAACGCCATTACAGGCGCTGTCGACGCTGACCCGTGAAGCTGATGCGTCACAGAAATGGCGTATTGTCGGCTGGTTAAGTGTGATCTTTATTCCGTTTTTGGCAGGTGCCATGCTGAACAATGCCAGTAATGTTCTGGCGGTTGCTGCACTTGATCTTGCACCGAATCTTCTGTTGATCGGATTGGCAATTGCTGCGCTGGCCTTGTCACTGCTGCCACGTCAAATTTTATTAGTGGTTACAGCGATTGGTGTACTGGCGTCTCTGGTTCTGGCCAATGTGATGGGAACTGCGCTACCTGCATGGCAAGTCACACCAGTCGAGTTCTCGGAATGGGGCAATGCCACCGTATTGGCTTTGGTCGCAAGTGGTCTGGGCATGGGCTTGTACTGGCAATCTAGCCTGAGCGCTGTACAACAACAGGATGTCGCCAGCAAGACGGTATTGCCGATCTGGATTGCGCAGCTAGTTGCTGTCATTGCATTTGCTTTCTTTGCCGTACAAGCACAAATTCCTGCATTTACTCTGGTCGCAGCAATGGTGGCAGCTGCCGCATTAATGCTGCAAATGGCACGTGAACAATTACAGCAACGCCAGCTTCATCCTGCAATTCAATGGGCAATTGTGGCGGCGGTCACGCTGATCTGGGCTATTCCAAATCTAAGCCCAATTTTCAATGTGGTCTTGCTCGTCTGGGGCTTATTGATTTGTTTGATCTATGCATTATTTGCTGGCTGGATCATGAAGATCAGTCATTTGCGTAAATCAATGAATTTCAGCTCTGAAGCGTTTTATAACATCTGGCGTATTGCAGTGCGTGTAGTGTTGCCGGTGGGGATTATTCTGGCAATCATTGCTGTCTTAGGACAATTCGTCTGATGAGTGAGGCGATGATTTGGGTGGCATATGCGACGCCAGAAAAACAATTTCATCTAGCCGTGTCATTTCAGCCTGGCATGACGGCACTGGACGCGATTGAGCAAAGTGGAATCCGTGAGCAGGTCGACTTGCCTGAACCATTATTTTTGGGCATTTTTGGCGTGCGCTTGCAAGATCAGCAGCAGCCACTGGCAGCAGGTGATCGGGTGGAAATTTACCGAGCACTGACCATCAATCCTAAAGACATCCGACGTAAACGCGCCGAGAAAAATCCGGTGGGTCGTTATGCCAGAGGCAATCTTTTAAAAAAGCTGAAACCATCTTCCGAATAGAGAGCGGCTTGAATGAGCAGTAGTTTCAATGATCTGCTCAATCAATCAGCTTAATTAAAAAAGCCCCTGATGATTCAGGGGCTTTTTCATGAGAAACCGACTATAGTGGAGGAGCATTTAAAATCGCTTCTTTTGATCCTGGTAAGCCGGGTTGAGATTCTGGAATCGTCTCCAGACCTTCAACACGTTCCACGATACCAGACTGGTTAAAGTAGATTTTCAAATGCTGGCCTTGGGCTGCCGGGATCTTGGCTTTTTTAGCGTAGGTTCCTGGGGTATAGTTATAGATGTAGTCCCAACGTAAAGGATTCAGTGGATCGCTTACTGTTGGACTGCCGAGTAAGAAACGCACCTGTTGATGGCTCATTCCCACCTGAATTTTAGCGGCTTGTGCTTGGGTTAAAGGGGTTCCTTGTGGAATATCTACTTTATAAACACCTAATGTCGAACAGCCGACGAGCAATGAAGTGACGAATAACGTCAACATGATTTTTTGCATTTTGCTAAACTATCCCAAATTAATTATGATGCATTTGATCCAAGGATAGATCATACTGCATCTAAACTTTGTTGCATATTCCAACTTTGATTTTGTTGAGAGACCTTTTTACATGACTATTTCAAACCAAGATTTACGAAAAGCTGGGCTGAAAGTTACCCTTCCACGAATTAAAATATTAGAATTACTAGAAAATTCAAAACAACATCATTTAAGTGCGGAAGATATTTACAAGACTTTACTCGATCAGGGCGAAGATGTAGGTTTAGCAACTGTGTATCGTGTGTTAACGCAGTTTGAAGCAGCGGGCATCATCGAACGTCATAATTTTGAAAATAATCATTCAGTTTTTGAAATTATGCAGGAAGATCACCACGATCACCTGGTATGTTTAAATTGCAGCAAAGTTGTTGAATTTATTAATGACACGATTGAAAAAGAGCAGCATGACGTTGCTGAAAAATTTGGTTTTGAATTAACCGGTCACTCACTGAATCTGTATGGCTATTGTGATGCGACTGCATGTCAGGAAGTGTTCCGTAAAAAATAATTTGAGCTCTGGTTCAAACAAAAAAAAACAGGCTTCATGGGAAGCCTGTTTTTTTATGCGCTCAATCTGATCAGGACTGACCGTCAAAGGTGATATTGGAATGTGCACGCAATAAATGGCTGCCACCTTCTTCTGACAGTTTGATTTGCAAACGCAGGTCGTTGGGTGAATCCGCATGTTTCAGCGCATCTTTATAGCTGATCTGTTTGGCTTTATACAAATCATAGAGCGCCTGATCGAAGGTCTGCATGCCCAGTTCACGGGAACGCTTCATCAAATCCTTGATTTCATGCACATCACCTTTACGAATCAAGTCGGCAATCAGTGGCGAGTTAATTAGAATCTCAATGGCAGCGCGGCGACCATTACCATCAATAGTTGGAATCAGTTGCTGTGCCACAATGGCTTTCATGTTCAAGGACAAGTCCATAAATAGCTGATTATGTCGGTCTGCTTCGAAGAAATGGATAATCCGGTCAATTGCCTGGTTGGCGTTGTTGGCGTGCAGGGTAGCGAAGACCAGATGACCGGTTTCGGCGAAGGCAATGGCATAATCCATGGTCTCGCGGGAACGGATCTCACCAATCAGAATCACGTCCGGTGCCTGACGTAGGGTGTTTTTCAGGGCGATTTCAAATGAATCTGTATCAATGCCGACTTCGCGCTGAGTGATAATACAGCCTTTATGCTGGTGAATAAATTCGATCGGATCTTCAATAGTAATGATATGACCTTTAGAATTTTCATTACGATAACCGACCAAAGACGCCAGCGAGGTTGATTTACCAGTACCGGTTGCCCCGACAAAAATAATGATGCCACGTTTGGTCATCGCCAGTTCTTTTAAAATTGGCGGTAACTTGAGTTCATCCATCGTGGGAATAACAGTTTCAATCCGACGCAGTACCATCCCCGGTTGATCACGTTGCTGAAAGGCACTGACACGGAAACGGGCACTTTTATCCGGTGTGCTGATGGCAAAGTTACATTCACGACTGTCAGCAAATTCTTTACGCTGCTTTTCGGTCATGATGGAATGGAGCAGTTGTCCTACTGCCGCACCGGGTAATTTTACTGAGCCAATCGGTAAAATCTGACCATTAATCTTGATGGACGGTTCGACATCGGCCGTAATGAACAGATCCGATGCTTTTTTCTCCACCATATAATCGAGTAAGCCGTTAAAATCCATGTATATAAACCCCAATACAATTCAATTTTTTTATAAAAATGCTTCTGGCTGTTTGGCTGCAGTACGTGCAACTTGCGGGCTGATCAAACCTTTGGATACCAGTGTTTTCAGAGTCTGGTCCAGTGTGGTCATGCCATAGTTGGCACCGGTCTGGATTGCCGAGTACATTTGTGCGACTTTGTTTTCACGGATCAGGTTACGGATCGCCGGAATACCGATCATTATTTCATGCGCTGCGACACGCCCACCGCCATTTTTCTTCAGTAGAGCCTGTGAAACTACGGCTTGTAGGGATTCAGATAACATGGCGCGTACCATGTCTTTTTCTTCGGCAGGGAATACGTCGATCACACGGTCAATGGTTTTGGCCGCTGAGGTGGTATGCAGGGTGCCAAATACTAAGTGACCGGTTTCTGCTGCAGTTAACGCCAGACGAATGGTTTCAAGGTCACGCATCTCACCGACCAGAATAATATCCGGATCTTCACGTAATGCAGAACGTAATGCTTCATTAAAGCCATGCGTATCACGATGCACTTCACGCTGGTTAATCAAACATTTCTTGGACTGATGCACAAATTCGATCGGATCTTCGACGGTCAGAATATGGTCATAGCGGTTGTCATTAATATAATCCAGCATCGCCGCCAAGGTAGTTGATTTACCCGAACCGGTTGGACCTGTGACTAGTACCAGACCACGTGGATATTCACAGATATCTTTAAAAATCTGTCCCATGCCCAGATCTTCAAGGGTCAGTACTTTAGAGGGAATGGTACGGAATACCGCACCGGCACCGCGGTTCTGGTTAAATGCGTTGACACGGAAACGTGCCACGCCAGGCACTTCAAAAGAAAAGTCAGTTTCCAGATTTTCTTCAAAATCACGGCGCTGTTTATCGTTCATGATGTCATAAACGAGTTTATGCACTTCTTTGTGTTCTAATGCTGGCAGGTTGATGCGACGAACTTCCCCATCGACACGAATCATTGGCGGTAAGCCCGCAGACAAGTGTAAATCCGACGCACCATTTTTAGCAGAAAATGCCAACAATTCTGTGATATCCATAAGGTCCCCGAGTTCATTAAAATGTTAATTATTTTGATAGAATAATAAGGCTTTCCCACAGCTTAACCAACACTTAGTTCATGGGCAAGGGAAAAAAAGATGAATGAAATGAGAACCCCATCAATGAATATGTTGCAACAGTCACGAAATCAGGTTTTAGTGCAAATTGAAACTGCCTGTGTTGAGGCCGGCCGCGAAGCAGATGCGGTGCAACTGCTTGCCGTTTCCAAGACCCAGCCGAGTAGCGTGCTGGCAGAGATGTATCAGGCAGGGCAACGTGCTTTTGGTGAAAACTATTTGCAGGAAGCACTGGAAAAAATCACGGCACTGAAAGAGCTGGACATTGAATGGCATTTTATTGGACATGTGCAGCGTAACAAAACCAAGCATCTGGCAGAAAATTTTACTTGGGTGCATGGGGTGGATCGTCTGATTATCGCCGAGCGTTTATCAAATCAACGTGGAGATGATCAGCCTGCACTGAATATCTGTATTCAGGTGAATATTGATGGTCAGGATACCAAAGATGGTTGCTGTCCAGATGAGGTTGCAGATTTGGTGGCACAGATCAGCCAACTGCCGAATGTGCGTTTACGTGGCCTGATGGTGATTCCAGCACCGAATAATCCTCAAGCCTTTGCTGATGCCAAAGTTTTATTTGATGCAGTCAAAGTTCAGCATGCACATCCTGAAGATTGGGATACTTTAAGTATGGGCATGTCTGCGGATATGACCGAAGCGATTGCTGCGGGTTCTACCATGGTTCGTGTTGGCACAGCCCTATTTGGTGCACGGCCTAAAAAAGATGTATAAACTACTAATGTCAGTTTTTTGCAGCAAAACGTTATCGCAGGGTATTGGATAACGCTTTTTTTCTGGCTGGTTCGAGCCATTTAGCCATCAGCCAGGCAAAGACTATTATGCCGAACATGCTCGTAAGCAAGGCTAAAACTGCTCCACCCAGACCATAGCCTAAAGTTGCCGGAATACAGCCCAAAATAAATAAAAGTAAGGGGAAATGGGTGACATACAAGGTATAGGAAAAGTCTGCGGATTGAACCCAGACCGCATGATAATGACTGCGTTGATACTGGAGCTGTACCAGCCAGCAGCTAAAGGCCAGACCCACACAGAAATTAAAAGGGGTGAAATTCGCAGCGCGGTATTGCTGGGTTTCATCGATCATCTGAAACTGGTAAGCATCAAAACAGGCGATTAGAAATGCCAAGCCGACTAGGGCTAATTTGACCGATTGTAAGCGGTTTAAAAAACGTAGCTGGATATATCGAAATGAACAGGCAAAGGCACTAAGCCAGACCAGAAAATAAATAAAAAACTGGATGTTCAGTAATGACAGTATAGCCAGAACCATAAAAAATCCGATTTTGGCGATTTCCGAATTTTTTAAAAAAGGTAGGAATCCGGCCAGCACATAAAACCACACTTCATAGCTCAGGCTCCAGAGTGCAGCATTGGCTGAAACCGTTGGTGTTACAAAGCCATTCAAAAATAGCAGCGAACCAAAAAATTCCATCATGTCTACATTATAGTCAGTCCGGATCATCATGCCAAAACTGTGTTGAAAAGCATGAGTATGGCTGGCAAATAATAATGGAGCGAGTAGATAGAAAACCAGGGTCAACCCCATGGCAAACAGAAAGGGTGGTAAAATTCTGCTGCAACGCTGTCGAGCATAACGGTGCAGATTGAACTGACCATGCTGATGAATGTTGTGCTGGATCGAATAGCCGATCAGATAGCCACTTAAGGCAAAGAAAATCATGACTGCAGCCTGTCCAAGCAGGCGTATCCATGAATAAATGCTGGTATCGAAAGGCGCAATAAATGCCTGAAAGCAATGACTGAATAACACCACAATGGCACTGATACCCCGTAGGCTCTCAAGCTGTAAGCTGAAATAGGGCGAGAGCGTGTTCGGGGCAGGGTGAATCATCGCTAACCTATAATCTGAATGGTACTTGCACCTGCACCAACCGGTTTGACCTGAATCTGTACCGGAATACGTTCATGCATTTCCTGCACATGCGAGATTAATACAACTTTACGACCCTGACTTTGTAAATGATCCAGTGCATTCATCACCATATGTAACGAAGCAGGATCTAGCGTACCAAAACCTTCATCAATAAACAGTGATTCCAGTTTCATGGAGCCGGAGGCCATATTGGCAATCGCCAAAGCCAAAGCCAATGAAACCAGGAAGGTTTCACCCCCCGATAGGGACAGCACAGGGCGGACTTCACTATTCATGTCCAGATCAATAATCGCCAGACTCAGGCTATCCGGAATACGGTGTAACTGATAGCGGGGTGCCAACGGTTGCAACTGCTGATTTGCATATTCCACCAGAATATCCAGATGATGTTCCTGGGCAATTTTCTGGAATTTGGTACCTTCCTTATGTCCGATCAGGTCGTAAATACGACCCCAACGGTATTCTTCGGCTTTGATCTGCTCAATTTGCTGCTGATATTTGGCATAGGTGTTTTGATTATTGGCATTCATACGCAGTTTGGCATCAGTTTCATTGAGCACTTCCTGCTGCATTATTTTTTCCTGATGCAGCATGCCAAGTTTTTGTTCAATTTCCTCAAATTCATGTTCTGGCTGTAGTTTTAAATGGGCCTGATATTGTTCTTCAAGTAATTGCCAGGCTGTTCTGGCATTTTCGAGTGCCTGTTTCTGGTTGGCCAGATTCTGACGAATGCGTTGATGGTTGCTCAGATCAATACTGAGCCATTGTTCAATTTGAGCTGCCGTCACTTGAGGATGTGCTGCTTGCCATGCCTGAATATCTTGCTGATATTGAGCCAATTGCTGATCGATCTGCTGAAGTTGGCTGATAAATTCTTGCAGTTTTAAGTGGGTTTGATGCCACTGTTTTTCGGCCTGCGCCGTGCATTGACGCTGTTGTTCTAAAGTCTGCTCTAAGGTCTTGGCTTGTAGCTCTAGTGCATCGCGCCATTCTGCAGCGACACGGTAGACTTGTCCTGCATGTTCTTGGGTCAGTTCAGCCAGTTGTTGACGCAGGTCTTTGCCTTGCTGAATCAACTGCTCTACAGACTGACTCAATTGAGCAAAATTTTGCTGTTCCAATTGTAGTTGATACTGGCTCTTTTCCAATATCTGCTGCTGTTGATGCAGGTCAGATTCCAGCTGCTTTTGTATTGCCAAGTGCTGCATGCGGTGCTCTACTTGTCGTTGCAACTGAGGTAAGCAGAGCATAGGTGGCTGCGACTGGTACTGCTTGGGCAGTATGCTTAAAACTGGGTGTATCAGCTGGTCGAGTTGCTGACGTTGCTGTAGAGCCAGTTGTAATTGGTGCAATTCCTGTTGTTGTTGACGCCATTGTTGTAATTGTTGCTGGAGCTGTTGTTCCTGCTGTTGTGATAGTTCTAGCTGCTGGACCAGACTTTGAGTGTGATTCGCCAGTAACTGGATGAATGTAGGAAGATCATTGTGCTGCTCGGTAACCACTTCCAGTTTAAGTAGTTGAGATTTACAGTCAGCAGAGGATTGTTGAATCTGGTTTTGCAGGATCTGGCAACGCTGTTGCTGTTGCTCAATTACTGTTTGTGCTTTAGACATTTCAATGCGTTGCTGCTGCTGAGATTGCAGTTGCTGATCGAGCTGCTGTTTTGCCTGCCGTAACTGTTGCTCCTGTAGCTGGTTCAGGCTCTGTTCCAGATGTTCATGGACGGCATCGACAAAAGGATGGGCTGGGCTTCCACAGACCATGCATGGCTCATCCGGTTTTAACTGGCCACGAAGATCCTGCACACTTTGCGCATGCAATAAACGTTGCTGGGCAAGTATTTGTTCCAGGTGTTCATAGGCCTGTTGTTCAGCCTGAATCTGCTGATGTAGTGCCTGTTCGGCCTCTTGCTGCATTTTTAGTTGCTGCTGTTGGCTATTTACAGCAGATTGCAGTTGTTCAAATTCTTGTGATTGTTGAACGATTTGTTGTACCTGCTGTTGCAGCAGGTCGAGCTGACGCTGTTCCGCTTGGCGTTGCTGACGCATTTCCTGAATGGTTTTGAGATGCTCTTCTAGCTGTTCCAGACTATGATGCTGTTGTATCCACTGGTTCAGATTTCCTGAAAGTACTGTAACTGTTTTTTCCAGTTCAGGTAAAGGCTGCTTCAGGCTGTCCGGATTCTGTTGCTGCAGTTGCTGATACTGACGCATAAAGTCTTGTATGCGTTGCAAGGTACTTTGCGGCTCCAGATCGAACACATTTAAAAAGCCAGATTCAGCCAATTGTTGTGCAACCTTTTCCTGCCGAGCTTGTAGCTGATTCAAAGTCTGTTGTTGCTGTCGCAGTTGTTCTTCTAAAGGCTGTAGACGAAGGGTTTGAAACTGGCTTTGCTCTGCATGCAGTTTTTTGTACCGCTCTGATACCGTATCAATTGCATGATCCAGCCTTAAACCTGCCTCCAGATGCGGTTTCAGGTTTGCCAAGTGTTGCTGAAACTGGTGCTGCTGTTGTTTTAAGGCTGTAAGTTTGGCTTCTTCTGCTACAAAGCTCTGTTTGAGCGTTTCAAATTCCAGCGTAAATTGGGTGTGCTGGTGCTGAATCTGCTCTTTTTGAGGGGCTAGACGGGTACGACTCACAAACTGATCCCGAATCGACTGGAATTCATCCAGCTGCTCCAGTAGCTGTTGCTGTCCTGCAGATTTATTTACTGCATCTTGCTGTACTTCGTAGACTTCTTTTTTTGCATGGACTTCTGCATAGAGTTTATGTCGGTCCAGATGCCATTGTTTCTCATTTTCCAGTAGTTTTTCTGATTGCTGCAAATTCTGAAGTTGTAAAGACAAAGAGCTCTGCTGCTGTTGTAAAGCGCTGATGTCTTCTTCAGACAGAATTTCAATATGCCCGATCAGCTTTTCCAGATCGTTGCGCTTGTTTTTGACTTCGCTGAATTTCTCTGCAGCTTTCTGACTAACCAGACTGAAAATCTGTGAATTGGTGAGATATTCCAGCAAGTCTGCGCGTTCATTATCTTTGGCTTTAAGAAAGGCACCAACTTCCGACTGTGCCAATAAAACTGCGCGGGTAAACTGCTCAAAACTTAAGCCCACCAGTTTTTCAATGAGGGGGGTGACTTCCGATATTTTTTGCGTCAGTGTCGTGTCATCATCCAGACATTTGACGTAGCGGTCTACTTTTAGATTGCCATCGACTTTCTGGCGTGCCCGTTTAATTTCCCAGCGTGCCATATAGCGTTTGCTGTCGAGTGCAATAAATTCCAGTTCGGCAAAACCATGCACGCAGCCACGGCGCAGAATATTCTTGGAATCCTTGATGGACACATCCTGACCGCCAGTATCTTTGAGGCTGCCTGTGGCACCTTTTAGGCGGGGGATTTCATTATATAGCGCCAGGCACATGGCATCGAGCAGGGTGGATTTCCCGGCACCAGTTTTGCCGGTGATGGCAATCAGCCCGGCATGAGCCAAAGGACTCGATTCAAAATCAATATGATGAGTGCCGGTGAGGGAGGCCAGATTATGAAGACTTAGACGTAAAATTTTCATGGCTCATCCTAGGCTTGTTGTTTTTGTGCAAGTTCGTGTTGGGCTTCATTCAGTAATTCCTGAAAATCCCTTTGTACCGAATGATCCTGCTCATAGCCCATTTTTTTCCAGATATTGAAAAATAGCGATTCCGGGGTAGGGGGTGCCAGATCAATTTTAGACTGGCTTGAACTAAGGTCGGCCTGTTGCTGATAAATCCGGCTGATGCGCAGCAGTCGGTAACGGTTAGCAGGTAGGGCCTGTTCTATTTGCTGACGCAGGTCCACCGGAGGCGGCGCATCAGTGTTGTATTCCACCTCCAGAAAATGCCGTGCAGAAAGCTGCTCGATTTCTCCGGCAGGCAAGGCCTGAATTGTAGTAATTAAATTTTCCAGCTTTTCACGAATGCGGAACAGCTCGACAGTACGCGGAATGCTTAAGGCATCGTACTGAAAGCGGTTTTCCGGGTTTTGTTCGGGATCAATCCTGACTTCAACTATTTGATGCTTATAATTAATCTCACTAAATGACAGCGGAATCGGAGAGCCACTATAGCGAATATGCGGCTGACCGACTTTTTGTGGTTTATGCAAATGCCCCAGCGCGACATAATCAATCACGTCATCAAACAGCGCCGTCGACAGGGCTTCTTCATTGCCGACAATAATCGGACGCTCGGAGTCCGAGGTCTCACCACCTTGCATGTGCGCATGTGACATTAAAATCAGTGCCTGATGTGGCTGTTTGCGGGCTTTGGCTTCGGCAATCAGTTGTTGATGCAGATAACTGATCGCGTTCTGGTTATTGCTGGTATGTTCATTCAGTCCGGTAATTTCGGCACTGCGTAAATAGGGTAGGGTCAGACACCAGGCGATGATATTTTTATCCCGATCATAAATAGGAATAAGTAGACGATCCAGGTTCAGGGTATTTTCTGCAGTGCGGCCTACGATTCCCACAGCTTTGGCATTGAATTTGGCCAGCAAGGGTTCAACCTGTTCAATCCGATAACCGGAATCATGATTGCCTGCAATCATCAGGGTCTGCATATGTGGCGCCAGGTCGTGGGCGTCGGCCAGAAACTGGTATAGTTGTCTTTGCGCACTGGAAGCTGGATTGATCACATCAAAAATATCGCCGGCAATCAGCAGAGCATGCGGCTGCTTTGTTTTAATTTGCTCAAGTAGCCAAGTCAAAAACTGTGCATGTTCAAATTCACGGTCATGGTTATGGAAAAATTGTCCCAGATGCCAATCGGAAGTGTGAAGAAAATGAACTGCCATGTAATGAACCCCAAGATATCTGCCTTGCTACTATAGGAAAAAGCACAGGTAAAAATCTACTTGTAAAACGATATTTCAGCGAATTGTTGGTGATGTTTAAGCTGAATTTATTTTGATCAGTATGGAAATTACTGGATGATCGCATCCAAATCATCAGACATCGAAAAGTCATGCAATCCATCAGGCTTTTAAAAAAATAGGAATTTTAAAAAATAAAAACCGACGATTCGAGTGATGATGAAATCGTCGGTCAAATTTGTGTTACATGAAGATTTTGGCTGCTATTCAAAATTTCCCTGTACACTGGACTTATTGCTTTAGCTCTAAAGGTCAGCAAAAATTCGTGGATGCCAGTCCAAATTTTTGTACCTTGTACCCTATATAACGTCACCCTATAGTGGATGGTTGACAATAAAATGAAAAAAAACCTGATTTTTTTTATACTAGCTTGTTGAAGATCACTGAGTCATGCATATGTTGCCGCTAAGTCGTTATTTTATCTGGTTTTTCGTTATATGTTTTATTTTTACTTGTATTTGCGGTGTACTGGCAGCCTTGCTGCCGATGGGCATGGGTGCAGTCTTGACGATTGTTCCGTATCTGGTGGCCATGATTTGGGTGCTTTTTAAATTTCTAAAACAGCAAAAACGTGCGCCGACCCAGGCAGAGCGTAAAAAATTCACCCTCGGTTTTAGCCTGATTTACTGGGGCTATAATTTATTATTTCTGTTGCTCGGTATTGTCATCGCCACCCGTTCCAATCCGAATGCCTGGCAGGACTTCTTGCTGTATCTACAGCAGCCACAATTTATGAGTATTGTGCTGATCATGTTCCTGATGATCGCAATTCCACTATATCTACTGACGTACTGGTTTTATGGCAAGCAGGCCCAGCGTATGGCAGAGAAAATGTTTGGCCATTCGCCCCAGTGAATATAGATGAATCATTTTGTGACCCGATCTTCATAAATTAATTGAATGATGAAAGATACAAATTCTCCACTACAAAGATCTTCTTGGTTTAAAAAGCTGAAGATGAGTGGCGTATAATTTAAACCAAGAAAATAATAAGGCGAAGAATGACTAATGTATAAACCTGTAGTGCTGGTGACGGGAGCGAGTGGTTTTATTGGCAGTCATCTCGTGCATTTTTTACTGGAACGGGATTATCGGGTGATTGGTCTGACCCGTCAGAAAAATAAACATGAACCACATCCGGACTTCCATTGGATCAATCAGCTGGATGAATTAAAACAGCATCAGATTGATTATGTGGTCAATCTGGCTGGCGAAAGCATTGGGCAAGGCCGCTGGACGGCAGCGCGTAAAAAGAAATTGCTAGATAGCCGTTTAGACATTACCAAAAAGTTATTTGATTATTTAGAAAAAAATCAGCTTAGGCCGAAACGGATTATTTCAACATCGGCCGTTGGTTATTATGGCATTGACCCCAATGAGCACTGGGATCAGGTCTGCACGGAACAAAGCCCGCCACAAGATATTTTTATGTCTGAACTCTGTGCGAAGTGGGAGCAACTGGCCTTATCCTATACTAACCAGAACACCAAGATTGTTCGCTTTGCTGTGGTATTTGGTAAAGGTGGCGGGATTCTTCCGCAGATGTTGTTACCGATTAAGCTGAATCTGTTCGGGCGGATTGGTCATGGACGTCAGCCAGTGACCTGGGTGCATCTAGAGGATGTGCTGCGTGCGATTGAATTCTTGATACTTGAGGATACAGCCGAGCAGATCTTTAATGTGGTCGCGCCAGAAAAAAGTAGTCAGGCCCAGTTTGCACGAACTGCGGCCCAGATTCTGAAGCGCAAACCCTTACTTCCACTACCCGCATGCAGTCTGAAAATGATGCTGGGAGAACAGTCACAACTGGTCTTAAACGGTCAGTATGTACAGTCCAAAGCCTTGCAGGAGGCTGGATTCCAGTTTCATTATCCAACTCTGAAAGAAGCACTGGATAATATCCTAAAGCACTAAACGACTGGACTCTAATAAACGGACAGGATCATAAGGAGCTGGATCAACGATTGGCATTTGTTTAAGGATGAGTTGAGCGAGTAGTTTGCCTGATGCCGGCCCCATGCATAAACCATTCCGGAAATGTCCAAAATTGGCCCAGGCATTGTCTAGCTTGGGAATTTTGCCAATATAGGGAATACCATCGGGTGAGCTGGGTCTTAATCCGGCCCATTGCTTGACCAGTGGAAAATTTGCCAGTTCCGGTACCATCCCGATGCACGCCTGTAAAATATCCTGCCGAATTTCGGCAGAAGGTGAGGTGTCAAAACCGACCTGACGCATGCTGGACCCACATACAACATGCCCGTCTGGTCGTGGAATCAGGTACATCACCTTATTCATGCACATGGTCGGCAGCCAGTTTTCTGGCGTTTTAAACAGCAGCATCTGGCCCTGAACCGGCTGTACCGGAATTTCCAAACCAAGTTGCTGTGACCAGTATTGTGACCATGCTCCGGTGGCGATCACAAACTGGTCCGCCTGAAAAACCTGGCCATTTTTATCTACAATATTTTTTACACAGCTTTGCTGGATATTGAGGCGCGTGATTTTACAGTTTTCTTGCCAGGTGACACGCGGATGCTGCTTTAAGTAACTGATGAGCGACTGTAACAGTCGCGGATTACGGATATTGGCCAGTTCAGGAAAATAAATCGCCTGTTTAAATTTGCTCTGATTAATTCTGGGATTGATCTGTTGCAGTTTCGCTTGATCAAGTAATTTTGCCTGTTGCTGTGGCTCTTGATGTATTGCGGCATAACTTAAACCGATTTCAAAATCGGCTTCATCAAAAATCAGCATACCTGTTTCATGAATCTGGAAATCGATGCCAGTGAAAGGTTGCAGTTTTTGATTCCAGTCCTGATACATGGGTTTGGCATGTCGAGCCAGAGCATTTACAGCAGCGGGATAACGCCACGGATACATCGGGGAAAGGATTCCTCCTCCAGCCCAGGATGCAGCCTGTCCGGCGGCCTGTTGATCAAAAAGGGTAACAGAACATCCCTGTTCAAGCAGTTCCAGCGCCGACATCAGACCGGTGATGCCAGCGCCGATAATGGCAATATGCATTGCGCCGAAATCCTTTTACTTCATGTCTTTCAGTTTAAGCGCAGCTTCTTCAGCAAAATAGGTCCAGATGCCATCTGCACCGGCACGACGACAGCTCATCAATGATTCTAAAATGACGCTATCAGATAACCAGCCATTTTGAATTGCCGCAGCCAGCATCGCGTATTCGCCACTGACCTGATAAACAAAGGTCGGTACGCCAAAAGTGTCTTTGACTTCGCGGACGATATCCAGATAAGGCATGCCCGGTTTAACAATCACCATGTCTGCACCTTCCTGAATATCCAGCGCAATTTCATGCAGGGCTTCAGCACGGTTACCGACATCCATCTGGTAATTGTATTTATTGCCGCCTTTTAAGTTGCTGGCAGAACCGACTGCATCACGGAACGGGCCATAGAAACTTGATGCATATTTGGCTGAATAGGCCATGATCGAAGTATAGATATGACCATTTTGCTCAAAGGCCTGACGAATCGCACCGATCCGGCCATCCATCATGTCACTTGGAGCAAACACATCTGCACCGGCTTCGGCATGGCTCAAGCCCTGTTTAATCAGGCACTCGACCGTTTCATCATTTAAGACATAACCGTTCTCATCAATAATGCCATCCTGACCATGCGTGGTATACGGGTCTAATGCGCCGTCAGTAATCAGCACCATTTCTGGCAGTTCTTTTTTCAATAAACGTAAGGTGTTTTGCACCAGACTATCTTCACGCCATGCGGCTTCTGCAGTCAGGCTTTTATCTTCTTGTGGGGTGACCGGAAATAGCGCCAGTTTATTGACACCGAGTTCCAGCAGACGTTCTGATTTTTTTAACAACAAGTCCGCTGACAGACGCTGGATATTCGGCATACTTGGAATATCTTGGGTCTGGTTTTTTCCTGGCAGGACAAATACTGGATAAATGAGATGATCTGCCGCGAGATGGGTTTCACGAACCATCGAACGTAAATGTTCATTTTTACGAATACGACGCATGCGAGTTGCAGGAAACGCGGGACGATTGAACGTATAAGTCATAAAAATCTCAGTAATCAGTATTAAACTAGGCCTCTATTGTAGCCCTAACTCAAATTTTTGGGCATAAATTAGCGGTTTTTTATTGTGGTGAATTCGGGCAGAGTGATGAGTAAGACAGAGAGAAACTGGACGGGTAATATACATCTGGGCTCGAAAGTGGATATTGATGTAGTCCTGAAACAGCTGGTACATGCTTTTAATAGCTCTCCTTTTTTTAAGTATAACGGCATGACCATGCGGGTGGTCGAGGGCCAGATTGAGGCCTATGTAGAAATGCAGGATTTCATGATTGGTAATGTGGCTTTCCAGATTCTGCATGGCGGTCTGGCTGCAACTGTACTGGATAGTGTCGGTGGTATTGTGGCCATGGGCGAACTGTATAAAAAAGCTGAACCGGAAACGATTGCAGATACCATTAAAAAAGTATCGCGTCTGGCGACGGTCGATATGCGGGTAGATTATCTGGCGCCTGGACGTGGCAAATATTTTATTGCACGTGCAGAAACCTTACGTTTGGGGCGTAAGGGCTGCACCATGCGCATGACCATGGTCAATGATGAAGATAAAGCGATTGCAACAGCGATTGCGTCTTATGCCTATTAATGAAATCGTGAATTGAGAAAGTTAAAAAGCACTGTTTAACAGTGCTTTTTTTATAATGATCAAATATGAACCTAGAGGATTTAGAGATCAGATTTAGCCCGTTTCAAGGCATTTTTCCATTTGGCTAAATGCATTTCTCTTTCGTCATTTTGCATTTTGGGTTCAAAAGCACGGTCCAGCTGCCAGGACTGGGAAATTTCATCCAGGTTTGAAAATACGCCAGCTTTCAATCCGGCCATAGCGGCCGCGCCCCAAGCAGTAGCTTCTAGCATTTTCGGACGCAGTACCGGTACATTCAGAATATCGGCCTGAAATTGCATCAACATATCATTACTACTAGCACCGCCATCAACCCGTAATTCTTTCAATGGATGTGCAATATCAGATTGCATCGCACTGAGCACATCCGATACCTGAAAGGCGATTGATTCTAATGCTGCACGAGCGATATGCGCTTTGGTCGTACCGCGTGACATGCCACAGAGTAAGGCACGTGCTTCACTATCCCAATGCGGCGCGCCCAGTCCGGTAAATGCCGGAACCAGAACCACGCCGTCACTATGCTCGACCTGGTGTGCCAGTTTTTCCACATCACTGCTTTTTTGAATAATTCCGAGACCATCGCGTAACCATTGCACTACAGCACCAGCCATAAATACGCTGCCTTCGAGCGCATAAGTAGTTTGGCCTTGGGCTTGCCAGGCGAGAGTAGAAAGCAGCTTGTTCTGGCTAAGCTGAATGTTATGTCCAGTATTGAACAGCATAAAGCAGCCAGTACCATAGGTGTTTTTTGCGCTACCCACCTCAAAACAGGACTGGCCAAAGAGTGCAGACTGCTGATCCCCCAAAATGCCGGTGATGGGAATATTGGCCCCAAGTAAGCCAGAAGCAGTGTCAGCGACATAACAATCAGAAGAGATAATTTTCGGTAAGACCGAAGCCGGGATATTAAACAGCTCGAGCAGCTCTTCATCCCACGACTGTTGCTGCAGATTCATTAACATGGTACGAGAAGCATTACTGGCTTCAATGACGTGCTCTGCGCCTTGGGTCAGATTCCAGATCAGCCAGCTATCGATAGTGCCAAATGCCACATGGCCCTGTTCAGCAAGTGCCCGTACCCCCTCGACATGCTCTAAAAACCAGGCCAGTTTTCCCGCACTAAAATAAGGATCAATCCGTAGGCCGGTTTTTTGCTGAATTTTGGACATCAGGCCTTGTTCAATCAGCCGGTTACACCAGTCAGATGTACGACGGTCCTGCCAGACGATTGCCGGAGCGAGCGGTTTGCCGTTTCTACGATCCCAGACTACGGTCGTTTCGCGCTGGTTAGTCAGGCCAAGGGCTTTAATATCTTTTGCCAGAATACCTGCAGTCGCCAAAGCTTGTTGTACCACGGCAATCTGTGAGCTCCAGATTTCTTGAGCATCCTGTTCCACCCAGCCCGAATGTGGGGTGTGGATATGCGTTTCACGTTGAGCCGTTGCCTGAACTTGTCCATGTTCATTAAAAATAATGGCCCGACTTGACGTAGTTCCCTGATCTAGTGCCAGTAAATAGCTCATAATTTTTCTGTTATTTGGCTTGAAAAGTAAAATATTAGCGCAATAATGTAATTAAGCGCATCAAGTTGTGTAAATGTTCAGAAAATACATCGTAATTTTTGACATTTATGCTATGATTGCCTTGTACTTTGGGGGTGTTTCTGGCTTCGACGCTGGTGATGAAACTCATAGATGCATGCCGAGAGCGCATTTTCTCTCGTAAATCAAATTTGCATTTTTTAGTCGCAAACGACGAATCATACGCTCTAGCTGCCTAAGGGCAGCTTGTCCGCCTCTCCGAATACTTGTGGTTAGAGAGTCCGACTGAAGCGCACGCACACAAGTCCGTATAAAGCCAAGCCTCGGGGCTTTGTACTAAATTAAGAGGATCGCGATTTGTACCCTGTTCGTCGGGTCACAAAGAGTTAAAACAATAGACGATATCTAAGCATGTAGTATTCTCGAGCGTAGTGCTGGCGGACGCGGGTTCAACTCCCGCCACCTCCACCAAAATTCTTTCCGAAGTAATCCAACGGAATCTAAAAAAGCCTTTAAACTCAATGTTTAAAGGCTTTTTTTTATGCCTGTTTGTCCGATATTGTCTGATCCTATTTGACCCCATATTTGCTCTTTGCGGGTAAATATTGGGAAAATTTACCCAGAAATTAATACATCAATTATGGGTAATTGACATGCCACTTACAGATACTGAATGCAGAAAAGCACAGCCGAAAGATAAACAGTATCGTCTTTCGGATTTACATGGTTTATCCCTCATCATTACCACCAAAGGTCAAAAATATTGGAATGTACGCGTCACTGTCCATGGTGAACGTAAGTCTGAATCGCTTGGCCCATATCCAGATTTAAGCTTAAAAAAGGCAAGGGAGCTTGCATATGAGCTTAAGCATCGATACTCACGTTCAGTATTGCATGAAGACTTAAAGCCCTATTTCGAAGAAGTTGCAGAAGATTGGTTTAATAATCAAAAAGAAACCTGGTCATCCAAACACATCAGTAATGTTCGAGCTTCATTGGATGAGCTTTATATTGCTCTTGCTAATAAGCGTATTAATCAGATTCAGGCACCTGAGATTCTGCAGATCATTAAGAAAATTGAGGCAAGAGGCTCGCTTGAAATTGCAAAACGTACCTTGTCTCGTTGTGGCATGGTCATGAAATACGCTATTGCCCATGGATATCGCTATGACAATCCGGCAGGTGATTTAGTCTATGCCCTCAAGAATAAAAGGGTCAAAAACCTGGCTTCGCTTTCTGCCTCTGAGATGCCTGAATTTCTTAGACGTATTAAGGCTTATCCTGCCGATGCTCAAACACATCATGCCATTGTTCTGATTATGCTGACAGGCGTTCGGGTCAGTGAGTTACTGCAAGCACGTTGGGAAGAGTTTGATTTGGAGGGGCGTAAGTGGGATATTCCTGAAGAACGAATGAAGAACCGACTTTCACATCGTGTGCCGTTGACTGACATGATGATTGCTGAGCTTCAGGCTTTGAGACTTACCCATAATCAGGAACTGCTATTTCCACATCGTTTGAATAACAAAGAATCAATGCGTAGTGAGTCTATTTTGGCTGTGATCAAACGTTCAGGCTATGCGGGACGAATGACCACACATGGCTTTAGATCTCTATTTAGTACTGTCGTAAATGAATCGAATCTGTTTAATCCAGATGCCATTGAGCGCCAGCTTGCTCATGTGCCCCAGAATAGAATTCGCTCGGCCTATAACCGAGCACAGTACTGGGATGAAAGGGTAAGATTGATGGAGTGGTACGGAGAGCAAGTGAAAGGGTGGATGGCTCAGTAAAGAGCCTTGCCTTCATCATCACACATTTCAAGTAAATACGATTCATTAATTAATTCTTCAAGTATTTCGCTCTCACTCTTGTTTTTAAAGAGCGCAAGTTTTTTTAGATTTCTTTTCGCTTGTTTTGTGAGAGGTAAGTGGTGTTTTGTCTTGGTTTTTCCTGCATCTCTAAATTTTTGTTGGCTCCACGATTTTCGCATTCTTTCAATGAATTGTGACTTTTCATCATAAAGAAAGGCCTTATAACAATCTAAAGATGTAGATATTATTAGAGAAGGATCATAGCTGTGGATCGTATCCACTGTAAAAAAACTTATTAATCTATATTTCGATTGTAAGTATTTTATAGCCCATTCAGTTTGATTCGTATTACTGAAATCAATCCATTTTAACTGGGAATCTTGAGTTTTATGTCTGTTATATGTTCTTAAAGCAATGTTTAAATCATTGATTTTTTTATCATTAGAGATAGGTGCTATATCTATAGAATAAATTAAGTAATCATATAGTGATTTTGTTAGGGGTAATATAAAGGTAGAACTAGAAACAAAATCTAATATAAATAAAATTTTTCTAAAATCGTTTTTGTTAATCATCTCGAAATTAGATTTATTGATAAGGCAAGAATCTAGAATGTTACAGATAGTCTCATGAGAAATTGAACGTGATGTACAGTAGCTTTTAATTAATTCAATCTTATAACTTCTATTCGTATTACATATAAGTTCATATTTATTAAAAATATTAAAGTGACCCAATAAAAAATCACATTCTCTGTCTGTTAAATTTCCCACTAAATTATCAATATTATTGATAATTATTCCATTTCGAATAATCAATTTAGATATCTCTATAAAATTATTGTTGTATTTAAAAGATATTTTTATAATTATTCAAGTGATATTTTCGTGATATTTTCGTGATAATTATACTTTAAAAATTTTGTTATAGTGATACAAAACAATGGTTTGAGTTTAAATTATTGCCATTTTTAGGGTTTTTATAGCTTTAATTTAAAAGTTGGTGTTGTACTTATTATAAATAAAAATTAGTTAATTTTAGATTAACGATAAAAATTTAAGTTAAAAGTCCCTCTAAACCACCTCAAGTTGTTTTCTACTCTTAAAGAAATTAATTTCTGAAGTGTTAAATGAATGCATGCTATACAGAACTGGAGCCATGAACTAGTGCTTTAAGTTGGTGCTGTTGCAACAGCAGGTGATCCATGCAGATGAAATGCCGGTCACCATCATGCAGATGGTGGATGATGAGAAAAGCCCACAAAAGTTATGTTTGGGTCTATGCCAGCACACAGTACAATCCAGTTTAGGTGGTGATCTATGACTTTCAAGATAGCCGTTCTGGCCAGCTTGCTGAAGAGTTCCTAAATGGCTGGCAAGGTCATCTGGTCTGTGATGATTCTAGTGGTTATAAAGCACGCTTTAAATCAGGCCAGGTCATTGAGGTGGGCTGCATGGTGCATGCACGTCGTAAATTCCATGAACTATATGTGACTAGGAAAAGTCAGATCGAGGAACAGGCATTACGACTGCTTCAGAAACTGTATGCGATAGAAGTAGAATTAATAAAAAAGACCAACGCTTCACAGGGCAACCGCCGAAAATACTGGCAACAGTACAGTCAACCGATCATGCAACAACTATATGAATGACTCAACCAACATCATCTGACGGTGCCACCGAATTCAGCCACTGCTAAGGTAATCAATTACAGCCTAAACCGTTGGTAAGCTTTAAGTCGCTATTTGGATGATGGCAATCTACCGCTTGATATGAAGCATTGCTTCTCAATGGTTGGAAGTTGCTTTGATCTTCTTGCGCTGCTTTAACCGCAGCTCATGGGACGTAAGAACTGACTATTTGCAGGTTCGCTGCGCAGTGATCAATGAGCTGCCAATATCATGACTTTAATGCGGTCAGCAAAGCTGAATAGCTTGGACCCGTATGCCTATTTAAGTGATGTGCTGAAAAGGCTACCAGCACATAAAGTGACCCAAATAGAATTACTGCCACACCGCTGGAAATCTGACCAAAATTAAAAATAGGCATGGGGTTCAGCGGACGCTTACGCTAACCACACGCTTGTCTTAAAAAGTTAACTTTAGCTTCAAAAAAATTATGAATGATAAGGGTGGGCTGGGTTGCCTTTCTTATGATCGTTGGCTACCCCGTGTTCTTAAGCTATTCTCTTAATGGGTTTTTTTAATTATATATTTAATTTAATAAGAATTTAAAAATATCTAATCTATTCAATTTCTTATATAGAGCTTTACCATTGAACTGGTCTCACTGCTTATGGCTAGCAGTGATAGACAAGAAGCTCATAAAAAAATACATAGCATGCTTAGGTATGATTAATAACCTAAGCGTGATGAGCATGTTTGATACTTCATTATTTTACAATGAGTCCTATGTGATGACTCAAATTGATCTTTTTATAAGAAAAATCCCTTACCAAGGGATTTTGTTGAAAGAGTTCAGGAAAACTCTATCTGAATTAATTGTACCCTTTAAATTTCATTATAAGTTAGGACTATCTTATTGCCTATCTATCAGACTATTTTCGGATATAGTTGTTTTAATTGATAGAAAGTTGGAACTAGATGGATTCGGTATAAATTATAATACAATTATATACTTAGATGATAATTTAACTAAAGCTCTTATTGGGATTATAAAGGACCAGGGATCTGCGCTGAAGGCAGATACAGAAAAGTTAAAAAGACAGGAAGTCTTGAACCGTGAGTCTTTAAAAGAATATGTAAATCAACTTACACAGCATTATGCAAAATTACTTTTTGTGAGAGTTGATCTTTATTTTGATGAGGAGGGAGCAATAGACGTATCAATGGTTGAATATGCTCAATATATGAAAACCTTGAGAAATAGAATATCAAATCAGGATGGTTGTTTTTCTGATTTACAGGGATATGCCTGGGCAGTAGAGCAAGGCGAGCAGCGAGGATACCACAGCCATTTACTTCTTATCTACGATGGTCACAAGCATCAAAATGACTGCTACTTAGGTTTAGAAGTGGGTAAGTGTTGGCAGAAGCTTCTCAATGGAAAAGGGACTTTTTTTACATCCAACTATCCGGATTATAAAGCCAAATTTAGAGATGTTGCTTCTTTGGGAGTGGGAATGATTCATCGTAATAATGCCAGTGAAGTAGCTAATGCAATCAATGCGGCAATGTATCTCGTGAATCCTGAGAAAACCAATCAATTTTTAAAAGTCAAATTACCTAAAATGAAAACATTTGGGACAGGTCAATTTAATGTTAGCTGGAGAAGAGGAATCTAAAGCTAAATTATTTCAAATATATAACATCACTATGAATGTCATGGCTCTTTTACTTTGAGCTATTAGATCAATGAATTTTAAGCCTGTTTTCAAAAGCAGGCTTTTTCGCTATTTGGAGCTATATATTATGAAGCAATGCCCATCTTGTAATTCTAGTCAGATCAGCTTGATTGAGATCAAGCCGCGAGTGCCAGCCGTATCCGATGTTTCAACTTTACTGACTTCTCCTACCACAATGTCAGCATTAGGGGTAAACCTAATTCGTTCAACCAATCTACCCCCAGTTATTGGGGCAATTGCAGGGATCGTTATTAGCGGGGTGTTTATGGTGTTAACGAATGATGAAACTAATCAGCCTATGTACTATTGCCATTCATGTAAAAACCATTTTGATGCCAATTTACGTCAATCCCCTCAGGTCTATAACAGATATTAAAAGGAGACTAACTATGGCACATCAACTTGAACAAATGGCGTATGTCGGTCAAACTCCTTGGCATGGTCTAGGGAATCAACTCACTCAGAATCAGCCGATTGAAGTCTGGGCAAAACAGGCAGGCATGGACTGGCGAATTGAATCCTCAAATGTCAGTTACATGGCACAGAATGAACGTGGCCAAAGCATCATTATGCCCTATGAAGAACAGCGAGTACTGTATCGTTCCGATACTCATGCACCTTTGTCGGTAGTCAGTCAGCGTTATCAGGAGGTTCAGCCGATGGAAATTCTGGAGTTCTACCGGGATCTGACTGAACAATCTGGCTTTGAGTTGGAAACCGCAGGTGTACTCAAAGGTGGGAAGAAGTTCTGGGCATTGGCACGTACCGGGCAATCTACGGCACTCAAGGGCAAGGATGTCAGCAATGGTTATATTTTATTGGCAACCGCCTGTGATGGGACACTGGCGACAACGGCACAATTCACCAATATCCGGGTGGTATGCAATAACACCTTAGCGATTGCCTTACGTGGACAGAGTAGCAGTGCCGGTGTGGTGAAAGTCCCGCACAGTACTAAGTTTGATGCTGACAAAGTTAAGCAGCAATTAGGCATCTCAGTCCGAGCCTGGGATGAGCATATGTATGAGATGAAACAGCTGACTCAACGTAAAGTGACCCAAGGAGAAGCGGCTGCCTATTTTGATGCAGTATTTAACAATACCAGCATGAGTGCTGCTGATCAGGAGGAGAACATCATTCAATTCTATCGCAATATCGCTACTCCAACTCCAGCCAAAGAAAAGCCTGAACCGAATGGACGTGCCATGGCCAAAGTCATGGATATGTTCAATGGACAAGGTCGTGGTGCAGAACTCAGCTCAGCCAAAGATACTGCCTATGGTCTACTGTGCAGTATTACAGAGTTTGCCGATCATGAACGTCGTGCCATGAGTACCGATCACCGCCTCGATTCAGCCTGGTTTGGTGCAGGTGCTGCATTAAAGCAGCGTGGACTGGAACAAGCACTTCGCTTAGTGGTTTAAGTTTCATTTAAGCTAATGCTATTACAATAATGGTCAAGGGGTCATGCAGATGATCCTTCTCCAGTGAAAACCCCCTTTTGCCACATCTCCAGATGTGGCTTTTTTTATGCCGAAAATTTTACAGACCTCGCTATTTATAAGGATCAAAGCATGAATCAGATTGCACCGATAAATACCTCTCAACTCCCTCATTTTCCAATTCCGAATGAGATGAATGAATCAAATACCGCAGCTAAACGAACAGCGACAGCCAAACGTTTAGCCAATACTAAAAACATGGATTACCAAGAATGGCTAGAAGTGCGTAAGCAAGGGATTGGCAGTAGTGATGCCGCAACCGCATGTGGATTGAATCCCTACATGTCGATGCTGGAACTGTGGATGATTAAAACTGGTCGAACTCAACAGAACGTTGATGATGACAGCTCAGGCGTTGCACCATTGTATTGGGGCAAACAGTTAGAGCCACTGGTTGCTGAGTACTACAGCTTGCATACCGATAATAAAGTGAGACGAGTCAATGCCGTGCTTCAGCATCCCGATCCGGATAAGTCGTTTATGTTGGCTAATCTGGACTATGCGGTCGTGGGTAGCGATGACGTGCAGATTCTGGAATGTAAAACAGCTGGGGAACATGGTGCCAGGCTATGGCGAGATGGTGTGCCTTTATACGTGCTGTGTCAGGTGCAACACCAACTTGCGGTAACAGGCAAACAGGCTGCACATGTCTGTGTCCTGATCTGTGGGCATGAAACCAAAATCTTCAAAGTGATACGTTCTGAATCAGTGATTCAACACATCATTCAGGCAGAGCGTTATTTCTGGGAGTGTGTGGAAACGGATACTCCGCCATCTGTAGATGCTAGTGAATCCGCAGCCAAAGCGATTCAGCAACTCTATCCAGCGCATATCCCACTAAGCGTTGAAGATCTCTCGCAAAATGAAAATGCCAACTTGATGTTCGATCAACTCATCAAAATGAAGGAAGAGATTCAGCATAAACAGGAACGCTTTGACCAGCTGAAGCATCACATCCAAATGCTGATGAAAGATGCTGAACGAGCCACCTTTGCTCATGGCTCGGTGGTCTGGAAAAAAGCCAAGGACTCCATCAGTCTGAATACCAAGGCATTGCTTCAGCATCAGCCTGAACTCATTGAGCTTTATCCACTTCAGAAGCAAGGCGGTCGTCGATTCAACATCTATACCGACTAGCCTGTTTCAGCCCATTTAAATAGCGATGCGCAAAAACCGCTCCCCGCACTCCATTCGCTAGGAATAGAGGGCAAACGGTCGCGGCTTTTGTAGCGAGCTATATACATATTTCTTGAATCAGGTGATCTACATAAAGCTGGATTGATCTGTACAAAATCAAATTGAGGAAAATAAAATGATTAAAGGTTTAGCGATTACACCACCGGCCTTGGGACGTATTAGTATTGGTCGGGTAGTAGAAAAGAATGGCAAACGCCTACCTGAAAAGGATGATCAGTTCACCATTACTTCCCAGATCCAAAGCAAAGAGAATGGCTGGATTAAGCATCCGCTGGATGAACAGCTTCGTGCACAAGCACCTAATCAGAAGCTTAGAACCATACCTGTGCGCCTGATTTTTAATGATCCTGATTTAAACCTACGTGCGGAGTACAGCCTGTTTGATCGACAGACTGGACGACCAGTATGTGTCGGCAATGGTGAAACATGCCAGCGTTTAACCAATCAAGGCGTAGAGCAACATCCTTGTCCATCCCCTGATTTATGCCCATTGGCTCAAGGAGGGAACTGCAAGCCCTACGGTCGCCTGCATGTGAATTTGGATGACTCTGATGAACTTGGAACATTTATATTTCGAACAACTGGCTTCAACAGCATCCGAACTTTGGCTGCACGGCTGAGTTATTACCACGCAGCTTCAGGAGGTTTACTCTCTTGCCTGCCTTTGCAACTGACTTTAAGAGGAAAAAGCACCACACAAAGCTATCGTCAGCCGGTGTATTACGTGGATCTAACTTTAAGGGAAGGGATTAACTTGAATGATGCGATTGCGCAAGCCAAGCAGATTGATGAGCAGAGTAAACAAGCTGGGTTTTATCAGGAGGCTTTGGACTTTACGGCAAGGAAGGGTTTTGCCAATGCAAGGTTTGAAACGGATATAGAGGAAGGGTTAGATGTGCTGGAAGAATACTACCCTGAACAAGAACAAAACCGAGCGGTGGAGCAACAAGCTTCGCCTGACGAGTTTGTGCAGGATATTCAGCAGAGGTTACAGCAAAGTGTAAGAGCTGTGAATTAAGCGAGAGGAGAGAAGATAGCTAACGTTAAATTTTACAGACCAGCTCTATTATTTGAGCGAATAGCCGCTCGCATCAATGATTAGGAGCTAGCCTCATGAATGCGTTTATCGGTCAAACATTTCAAATGAATCAACTCATCAGCATTAAGCAGGTCGTAGAATTTGTCGGTGTGGGGCGTTCTACCATCTATGAAATGATGGATGAGGACTCACCTTACTATGATCCAACCTTTCCAAAGAAAGTTAAAATTACTCAAAATCGTATCGGCTGGTCAGCTTATGAGATCCATCAATGGATTGAAAGTAAGTTGGCGAGTCGAGAATAAGGGATGCTCTGAGCTCCCTTATTTTTTTGTTTTCTTGTAGACTGAAAATGTCTTTTAGCCTAAGTGTCCGTAATGAAAACAATAGACTACTATAATAAGCATGCAGAAGAATTTATAGCTTCAACGTTTGAAGTGGATATGGAAAGCTTATATCAGCCATTTTTAGCTGAGTTGCCTGAAGGTGCTCGGATTCTTGACGTTGGCTGTGGTTCAGGACGAGATACTCTGGCTTTTAAAGATAAAGGCTATCAAATTGAGGCAATAGATTATTCTGCTGAGCTGGTTAAGAAGGCCAAGGAGCTGACCGGCATTGAAGTACGTCAACAAAGTTTCTATGAATTAAATGAGAGTGAGAAGTACGATGGTATTTGGGCTTGTGCTTCTCTTTTACACTGTGACAGAGATTTTTTGCCTGAAGTGATGGGGCACATATTCAAAGCACTAAAACCAAATGGTATGTGTTACATGTCTTTTAAATATGGCAATACAGACCGTGAGAAAGGGGGACGTAGTTTCACTGACCTCAATGAACAGCAAGCACATGAATTAATCAAGCAGATTGATCAGGCTTTACTGTTACAGCAATGGATTACTATAGATAAACGTCCAGATCGTACAGAAAAGTGGCTCAATATCCTGATTAAAAAAGAGCAGGCTTAGATATGTTGTTCAATACAGCTGAAATACCAACACCTCAAGAACAACTGAAATTCTTAAAGCATATTCAGCAGATATTACAGTCTGGGACGTTTACGTCGACCTATAAGTTTGCCTTGTTAATGAGTATTACACGTCTGGCGATTGAGCAGGGTGAGGATACTGGTGCTACATTACATTTAGATTATCAGGATATTGCGGAAAAATTTATTGGCCTGTATTGGAAACAGTCACTGCCATTTCAGTTTAATCACTATGAGCCTTTTACTATTCATCAAAGCACTGGTAAGCAGGCAAAGATCATCAGTGAAATTCAAAAGGCACAACAACAATTTAAGACCTTGGCAGCGTTGAGAAAAGATCAGTTGCACTGGAATCAGCTTAAGAAAGTGGTTGCAATGACCGTCAAGCAAATGCCGGTGGTGTATTTGCAGAACCTGAATGGTCAAGCGGTGGAGTTTCTTTACCATTTGGAAGATTGCAAACAGTCCCTCAAGCTTTTACCCAAAGTGATGTATTGCTTGAGACAGTTTAGTGAAATTATTGAAGAGTTGTGCCAGAAGCGCTGGATTGATTTTGTCCGGTTGAATAAGCAGAATCTGGTGGTACTGGATGGTTTGCCTGACCTAGATGAATTCATGTTTGCTCCGAGTCGAAATCAACTCGGGCTGGTCGCGAACTTCTTAATTGATTTACAGCAATGCCAGTGTTTTTACTGTGGCAAAAGCCTAAAAAATTCAAAATATGCTGTAGATCATTTTATTCCATGGTCTCTATATCCTGCCGATACCGGACATAACTTTGTTCTGGCAGATGATAAATGTAATTCTCAGAAAAGTAATTATTTGGCATCGGAACAGTTTTTGCAAAAGTGGCAGGAGCGAAATTATCTACATGATGAATCTATTGTTCGGGAAATTTCTCAATTCGGTTTCTTAACAGATATTCAGCGTTCGCATCGAGTTGCCGACTGGGCGTATAAGCAGGCAATAGAGAATGAGTATTTAGTCTGGCTGGGTGGAAAAGATAAACAGATATTGGTTACTCCCATATCTGGTGTATTTTGATGTCTTTGTTTTTCTGTAGTACAGATTACTGGAGTGGACTGCTATAAAAGTTAGATCATGTATCTGTCTAGCGCTTGAATTGACAGATTACATCGCTTGAGCACGACAATTCATGTCCTTTTCCTCCTTTTTACTGCTGCATGATTTAGAATTTTAGGTAAAATCATTTAATTAATGATTCACTTAATTGGACTTCTATAACAATGACCCAGGTGCAACTACAACAGTTACAAAAACAACTCTGGAATATTGCCAATACTTTGCGCGGCACCATGGGGGCAGATGAATTCCGTGATTACATTTTGGGTTTTATTTTCTTTAAATATTTATCAGAAAAGTCGGTTAATTTTGCTAATGAATTGCTGGATGGTGAAGACATCAGCTTTCTTGAACTGGATGAACAAAATCCTGAGCATGTACCTTATATTGAAGAAATCAAAAAGAATGCCATTGCCGAAGTCGGTTATGCGCTGACGCCGAAACAGCTATTCCATACTTTAGCTGAGCGTGGCCGTCAGGGCGAATTCATTCTGGATGATTTAACTGCGACTTTAAAATCGATTGAACAAAGTACTTTGGGCACCGACTCTGCCGATGACTTTGCTAATCTGTTTGAAGATCTGGATCTGAACTCCACCAAGCTCGGCAACAATGCTAGTGACCGTAATGCACTGGTGGCGAAAGTCCTCAGTCATTTAGATGATATTGATTTTGATATTTCCAATACTGAAGCTGATGTGCTGGGTGATGCCTACGAATACCTGATTGGTGAGTTTGCATCAGGTGCGGGCAAAAAAGCCGGTGAGTTCTATACTCCGCAAACCGTATCGACTTTACTGGCTAAAATTGTCACCCAAGGCAAGGAGCGTTTACGTTCCGTGTATGATCCGACTTGTGGCTCAGGTTCATTGTTGCTGCGAGTGAAACGTGAAGTCAAAGATGTGGATATGATTTACGGCCAGGAGATGAACCGTACCACCTACAACCTGGCGCGGATGAACATGATTCTGCATGATGTGCATTTTGCCAAGTTCGACATCAAGCAGGAAAACACCTTAACCCGTCCACAGCATTTAGAGAAAAAGTTTGATGCGGTGGTGGCCAATCCGCCATTTTCAGCCAACTGGTCAGCCGATTCGTTATTTCTACAAGATGAACGCTTTGCCGCTTATGGCAAACTGGCGCCAAGTTCCAAAGCCGATATGGCTTTTGTGCAGCACATGCTGTATCAACTGGATGACAACGGCACCATGGCGGTGGTGTTACCGCATGGTGTATTGTTCCGTGGTTCAAGTGAAGGCGTGATTCGTCAGTACCTGATTGAGCAGTTGAATGTGGTGGATACCATTATTGGTTTACCGGCCAATATTTTCTATGGCACCTCGATTCCGACCTGTATTTTGGTGTTGAAGAAAAACCGTGAGCATACGGGCAATATTCTGTTTATTGATGCCAGTAACGGTTTTGAAAAACAAAAGAATCAAAACAAGTTATTGCCTGAGCATTTGGACAATATTATTGCCGCTGTTGAAAACCGCCAAGACATTGAAAAATACGCCCATGTAGCAACTTTACAAGAAGTGAAAGACAACGATTACAATCTGAATATTCCGCGTTATGTCGATACTTTTGAAGCGGAAGCCGAGATTGATCTGGATGCGATTGCCAAGCAACTGCAAAACTTGGAACAAAACAGTCAAAAAACTGATGCTGTAATTGCAGATTTTTGCAAAGCGCTTGGGATTGCTTCACCGTTTGCGGAGGTGAAGTAATGGCTACACCGAAGTTAAGATTTAAAGAGTTTGATGGGGATTGGTCATTTTCAAAAATAGGTGAAATTTTTAAAGTGACTTCTGGTGCTACTCCCTTAAGAAGCGATAATCGTTTTTTTGAAAATGCTAATATTCCTTGGGTAAAAACCACTGATCTAAATAATTCGTTCATCTCAAATACGGAAGAGAAAATTTCAGAAATTGCTTTAAAAGAAACTTCTGTAAAAATACTTCCTAAGGGAACCGTATTTGTTGCGATGTATGGCGGCTTTAATCAAATTGGACGTACTGGGCTTTTATTAAATGAATCAGCTTGTAATCAAGCATTATCAGCGATTTATCCAAATGAAAAAGTTGATGCATTTTTTCTTTTAACTTATTTGAATCATAAGGTAGACGATTGGAAAAATTTTGCTGCAAGTAGCCGTAAAGATCCAAATATTACGAAAAGTGACGTCCTAGCATTTCCTCTAGTGTACCCATCAAAAGAAGAACAAACCAAAATTGCATCTTTTCTTTCCGCTGTAGATGAAAAGATTAGCCAACTCACGCAGAAACATCAGCTACTCAGCCAATATAAACAGGGCATGATGCAGAAGTTGTTTATCCAACAAATTCGTTTTAAAGCGGATGATGGGAGTGAGTTTGGAGAGTGGGGAATAAATATAATTCGTGATGTTTTCACAAATAAATCTAAAAATTTTAATCCTCAGAACGAGGGGAATTTACCCTGTATTGAATTAGAGCATTTATCTCAAAATACTGGGAAAATATTAGGCACTATTGAAAGTTGTGAACAGCAAAGTACAAAAAATTTGTTTGAAAAGAACAGTGTTTTGTTTGGGAAGCTACGACCATATTTAAGAAAATTTGCTAAACCTAAATTTAAAGGTGTGTGCTCAAGTGAAATCTGGGTTTTGACTGGAATCAAAGTTTCAAATGATTATTTATTTCAGTATATCCAAAGTGAACAATTCTCGGAGTTAACAAATATTCAATCAGGTTCAAAAATGCCACGGGCTGATTGGGGTGTTATATCTGAGGCTGAAATTGAATACCCTTGCCTAGCCGAACAAACCAAAATCGCTAATTTTTTATCTGCCATTGACCAAAAAATTGAAGTCGTGGCACAACAAATTGAACAAGCGAAAATTTGGAAAAAAGGCTTGTTGCAACAGATGTTTGTGTAGGGGGGAGAGTTATGGCAAATTGGCTAGTAACCGTGAATTATGCTGAGTTTGATTTAGAAGCAGCTTATGATGCTTTGCCGCAGATTTACTGGAAGAATTCAGCCACTAGTGAAGGTAAAGGGTTACAGCTCAATGATATTGTTCATGTATATGTGACTCAACCCATCTCAAAGGTGATGTACCAATTCAAAGTTATTGGGCATGCGGAAAACTCAGAATACCCAGTAGCACAGAAAGTATTTTGGTCGGATAAAAAGAAAATTGAAAGTTATCTAGGTGGGTACTCTATTTTTGAAAAGTTAAACAAAGTGGATAAATCCACTTTGTCTTTTGAATATTTCAGACAGGAAAACTTAATTCCTGATGCTCCTATTCAAGGCCGTCGCACAGATCGAGATAAAGCTTCAAATGATCCAATCCGCATTTTTTTAACTCATATTTTTAATGAGTTTAAAACTGATAGTGTGAATACCGACTATCCCGATGAAGCAGGTTTAGAAAATAAAACCTTTCCTGAGGGAGCTAAGCAAACGGTTTTAGTAAATAAATATGAGCGTAACCCTGAAGCAAGGGCTAAATGTATAGAAATTCATGGAACACGTTGTTATGTCTGTGGCTTGAGCTTTGAACATATGTATGGCTCATTTGCTAAAGATTTCATCCATGTACATCATCTTAAGTCTTTGCACACGATTGGCGAAGAGTATGAAGTAGATCCTAAAGAAGATCTAAGACCAGTCTGTCCTAACTGTCATGCCATGCTCCATAAAACTGAAAATGGTATTCCAATGACAATTAAGAGATTAAAACTTTTATATAGCGTTTCTTTGAGTAATCCGCTTAGACAAACATTTGAAGAATAAATAATTCGAGATTTTTAATGCAGCTTTATCAAACCCAAGCACAGTCATTAGTAGAACTTATAGAAGATCCTTTTCGTCTGGAAAGAGAGATTCAAAGCCTGTTTGAAAGCAATCTTTACAGTTTTACAGGTTTGGAATTCATCAAGTCTGAATTCACCATTAAAAACAACCGTATTGATACACTGGCTTTCGATCCCGAAAGTCAGGCCTTCGTAATTATCGAATACAAGCGTGAACGCAATTATAGCGTGATTGATCAAGGCGTTTCTTATCTGAATCTAATGCTCGACTATAAGGCAGATTTTATCGTTGAGTACAATGAGAGCCAGAGCAAACAGCTTAAACGTCAGGATGTGGATTGGTCACAGAGCCGAATCATCTTTGTTTCACCGAGCTTTACCGACTTTCAAAAGCAGTCTACCAACTTTAAAGATTTAGGCATTGAGCTGTGGGAAATCAAACGTTATCAAGGCGGAATTGTTTCAGTCAATCCATTGCAGAAAGCCAAATCAGCGCCTTCAATCAAGCAAGTGCAAAAGGTTGAGTCTGAAGATATTCAAAAGATTGCCAAAGAAATCCAGCAATATGATGAAGCCTATCACTTGGCGGAGAAGTCCGATGACATCAAAGAGCTATATGAGCAATTCAGGGACTCAATTCTGGGCTTAACCACCGATTTAGATATTCATCCCAAGAAAATGTATATCGCCTTCCGTAAGGGTAAGCGTAACTATGTCTATATGAGTATTGGGACAAAGCAAATTCGCATCTGGCTGAATATGCCTTTTAATCAACTGGATGACCCGAAACAGCTCGCGAAAGATGTGACCAATATTGGACATTGGGGCAATGGCGATTGTGAGGTGATCGTGTCAGATACAGAAAATTTAGAATATATCTTGAGTTTAATTAAACAGACATTGAAGTGAATAATTTAAGATTTTAGAGGGGAAGGAAATGACAGTACAAAGCGAATATCAACTTGAAAACGAACTGATTGGCCAGCTGCAGCAATTAAGTTATGCCTCAGTCACGCTCAAGGACGAACGCCAGCTACTGTCTAACCTGAAAACTCAAATTGAACGCGCTAATGGACTTGCGCCACTGTCAGAAACGGAATGGAAACAGGTCATCAGTTTTTTAAATACAGGCACGGTATTTGAACGGGCTAAAAATCTACGTGACCAGTTTCCTGTTAAATTTGATGATGGTTCAAGCAAGCACATTTTCTTTTTATCAGATGACCCAAGTAAAAACGTATATCAGGTCACCAATCAAATCACCATCGACCACCGCGACTATAATGGCAGAACCAGCCGTTTTGATGTGACCTTACTGGTCAATGGTTTGCCTTTAGTTCAAATTGAGTTGAAAAAACGAGGCATGGAAATTGCCGAAGCTTTCAATCAAACGCAACGCTATATTCGTGAAGCGTATTGGGCAGGGCAAGGGCTGTTTGGTTTTATCCAGCTTTTTGTCATTAGTAACGGTGCAAATACTCGCTATTACTCAAATGGTACGACTGGAATTGAGTTTGCCTTTCCTTGGGCAGATGTTGCCAATAAACATATCAATGAAATTGTCGACTTTGCCGATGCCTTTTTGAATCAGCAACATCTGACCCAGATGCTAACCCAGTATATGGTGATGCTGGAAACCACGAAAAGCCTGATGGTGCTGCGTCCCTATCAGATCTATGCAGTACAGAAAATTGTCCAGCATGTACAAACATCCAACAGCAATGGCTATATCTGGCACACTACCGGTTCAGGCAAAACCCTGACCTCGTTTAAAGCCAGTCAGATCATCATGCAGATGCCGGACGTGGAAAAAGTTCTGTTTGTGGTAGACCGCAATGATCTAGATACGCAAACCTCACGCGAATTTAATGCCTTTAAAGCTGAAAGCGTCGATAGTACCGATAGCACTCATACCCTGGTCAAACAGCTGGACCAACGCCATGACAAACTGATTGTCACCACCATCCAGAAGCTGAATCGGGCCATCAGCACTGACCGCTATCTGGAATATATTGATTATCTCAAAGACCAGAAAGTGGTGTTTATCTTTGACGAGTGTCATCGCAGTCAGTTTGGTGAAACCCATCAGAACATCAAGAAGTTCTTTGGCAATGCCCAGATGTTTGGCTTTACCGGAACGCCAATTTTTGAGGAAAATAGCCAGTCTAAAGCCGGCCTGAAACTCACTACAGATTACCTGTTCAATGAATGCCTGCACCAATATGTGATCGTGGATGCCATCCGTGATCGTAACGTACTGCAATTCCAGATTGATTACCGGGGTAAATATACGGCTAAGGGTATGCAGCACAACCTCGACTATGATGATGAGGTCGAAGGCATTGATACCCGGGAACTCTACGACAATCCACAGCGCCTGGAAATGATTGCCCGCTATATTGTCGAGACGCATGATACCAAAACCCGTAATCGTGAATTCACGGCGATGTTCTGTGTCAGTTCGGTCGATATGTTGACCCAGTACTATGAACTGTTTGAAAAGGTTCAGGCTGAGAAACAGCAACAGGATGAAGAGCAGGGCAGGTTATTTAAGCCGCTGACGATTGCGACGATTTTCTCCTATGCAGCCAATGAAGCTGTGCCTGTAGATGAACAGAACGGGCTGATCCATGAAGAAGCGGCAGATATCCCGAGCCAGATCAATCCGTCCAGCCGTGACAAGCTGGATCGCTATATTGCCCAGTACAACCAGCAGTTTAAAACCAATTACAACTCTGGTGATCAGTTCTATGCCTATTATCGTGACATTGCCGATCGGGTCAAAAAGAAGCAGATTGATATCCTGCTCGTCGTGAACATGTTCCTGACCGGCTTTGACTCTAAGCCGTTAAATACGTTGTATGTCGATAAAAATCTAAAATATCATGGATTGATTCAAGCATTCTCTCGTACCAACCGTGTCTATAATGATAAAAAACCATTTGGCAATATCATCTGTTTCCGTAACCTGAAACGTGCCACAGATGAAGCTCTAGCTCTGTTTTCCAATAAAGAAGCGCAAAAAGTGGTACTAGTACCAAGCTATGAGGAAATTAAACAGGATTATGAGTCTGCTGTTCGGAAGCTACTTAATATCACGCCTGATTATCAAAGTGTAGATGATCTCATTACGGAAGATCAGCAGCTGGAGTTTATTAAAGCCTTCCGTGAAGTGATGCGTTACAACGCCCAACTACAGACCTTTATTGAATACGACCAGAATCAGACCGCACTGGATAAACAGCACTTTGCCAATTTTGCTTCCAAGTATGCCGACCTGTGCCGTGATGTACGTAAGACCACTAAAAAAGAAAAAGTGTCGGTGCTGGATGATGTCGATTTCCAGCTGGACTTGCTGCACAGTGACCGCATCAATGTCGGCTATATCATCAACTTGCTTCAACTGGCTGTTAACAGTGACGATGAAGGTAAACGTAAAAAGTACGAAGCACAGGTGCATGATCTGATCGGTAGTGAAGTTACCCTGCATGACAAGCAAGAACTGATTCAGAAGTTCATTGAAGAAAACATGCCGAAGATGATCAATGGACAGAGCGTGCAAACCGCCTTTGCTGCTTTCTGGGACACTGAAAAAGAACAGGCCTATCAGCATCTCTGCCAAGAGGAAAACTTAAAGCCTGAAGCAATGAAAACCGTCTTGGAATATTATGAGTTCACCAAACGCTTACCACGGAAGGAAGAACTGAAAGACTTGCCAAACTATAAGGTTAAGCTGTTTGAGCGGGAGAATGTTTTTAGCAATTTGCTGGTCAAGACACGTAAGCTGATTGAGAAGTTTTATGTAGGGTTTTAAAGCGCTAAAGAAGTAAAGTACTTTTTTAGTGATGCTTTATATCCTTGGGTGTGTGCACTTGTTATAACCTTTCTAAGACGGTAGCAGAGAATGGTTGCCAATAGTTCCATGAACGATATTTTTGATCAAAACGGCCACCACCTTCATTCCGCCATTGCTTTAGAATTGCAATGATTTCAGGGTTAGAAATAAAATTCACGGATATCGATTTGATCATTTGACACTTAAGGTGGAACAAATGAAATAGATCAACAAGGGGTAAATAAGGGTAATCACTTCATTAAATTTATAATAAAATTTAATTGGTTAAGTAATGAATTAGGCTGTCACCATCTCCATCTTTTCAAGAAAATTAATTAAACCGCTTCATTTTTAGATTCTGGGGTATAGCGTTGTCCACTCATAATGTTCTCTCCTATGCAAAAAGAATCTACGATATTTGTCTAGGAGAGTGGTGGCTATTCAGCTCTAAATAGAGGGGGGGTGTCTTCTTTAAGATAACGAAATTCTAGCATGATATAAGAACAAACTTGCAAATCGATAAATTATAACCCCCTGTAATTTTAACAAAATATTTTTTGAGATTTAATCCACTAAATCTAATTTGGAGAAAAAATGAGTACAAGATTTTTCAATATTAAAAAGGTTTTTAAAAACAAAGGGTTATTTTTTAAATTCTCGTGACGCTTTTGAAGTATCTTCCTGAATGCTAACGATCAGTCCTACAGGATCACGCTGCTGAAATCCAAGATGGTATTGATAATTGCCTAGCAAGCTTTTAACTAATGCCAGTCCTAAACCATGGCCATGCTGCTGAGCCGATTTTCGCCAGAAGCGCTGTCCTAAATGTTGGATATCCTGTGCTGTAAGTTGTTGTCCATCATCTTCAATCACCAGGCAACCAGACTGCATGGAAATCCAGATATGGGCAGCCTGTGCATGCAGCAGTGCATTTTCAAGCAGATTTTTCAGTACGGTATACAGCACAAATTCAGGTAGCTGAATTTCACCCAGGCTCCAGTTCACCTGTATTTTTTCATTCATTTCTGGATAGCGTGTACTTAAGTTTGCAAGGACCTTCTCAAGTGTGGGGCGAAACCAGATAGTCTCAGTCATTTCCTGGATACTGTTTTCCGATTGGGTCAGTAATAAAAGCTGCTCGAGTAACAGCGTATAACGCCGGATACTCTCATTGGCCTGCTGCAAATTGTGCTGAATGGATTCAGGCAGATTCTGCTGTTGACTAATCAGCTGGGCCAGTTGTACATGAGTTTTAATTGCGGTCAGGGGACTGCGTAATTCATGTGCAGCATAGGCACTAAAGGCTTTCTCCTGTTGCAGACTGTCATTAATTTTCTGAATCAACTGCGTGGAATTGTTGACAAAAGGCTGTACTTCCTGGGGAATGCTTGCAGGCTTGAGCTGCATTAAAAAATCTGCCGCCTCTGAATAGTTAAGGTTTTTCTGGTTCAGGTATTGACTGAGCTGATCCAAAGACCGGAACTGTCTGCGGATAATAAAGATGATCAAGGCAATACAGATCAGCAGTGAGAAGACTAAGGGAACCAGTACGGCCTGCAGAATCTGCTGTAGTAGGGTATCCCTCAAGAACATGCGTTCTGCCGCCACCACCTGAATATCGCCACGACGCAGGACATAACTGCGCCATTCCGTATCACCCTGCTGCCAGGTGCTGAATCCTTCTGGTCGTTGGCTTAAATTTTTTGGGGCACCGCGTGTTTTGGCAATGATCTGATTGCCTACCGAGACGTCAGAGCTAAAAAGAGAGACTTCACAGGCAATTAACTGGTTTACCTCATCATTCTTGGCTAATTTTGATAAGGTTGCATCCCCCAGACTATCCAGCGGTAACTGCTGAATCAGCCGGGCAACCATTTGCGCAGATGCCGATAAGCGTTGATCCAGCGTGTCTTGTAAGCGTTGTTTCAGGTCAATATACAGCCATGAAAATACCGCACTCCACAACACAATAAACACGGCCAAAAGACTCATGACCAAACGCCATTTCAAGCTGTGACTAAACATGACGTTGCTCAAACGGTTTGAAAATATATCCCACACCACGAATGGTCTGAATCAAGTCTGGATGCAGTTTTTGTCTTAGGTGATAAATGTGTACATTCAGGGCATTGCTCTCGATAGAGTCCTGGAAGCCATAGAGCTTGTCAATAAGCTGTTCATTTTTCAGGATCTGGTTGGGGTGGCTCATCAGGGTTTCCAGCAGGCTGAATTCACGGCGAGATAAATTCACAGCCTGGTCTTGATAGGTCACAGTCTGGGTATCCCGGTTCAGAACCAGTTCATCAAATTGCAGGGTATTCGAGGCAAAGCCACGGTGGCGACGGGTGAGAGCATGAATCCGAGCAATCAGTTCCTCCAATTCAAAAGGTTTGGTCAGGTAGTCGTCGGCACCGGCATTCAGGGCCTGAACACACTGATCGGTCCGCAGCCGTGCCGTCAATACCAGTACCGGGAGATCAATCTGGTCGCGTCGCCAGCTGTGCAGCAAATCCAGGCCATCCTGATCCGGCAGGCCTAAATCCAGTAAACATAAATCGACTGCACTATGCCGGATAAAATAATCCGCAGCACGTGCGTGACTGACATGCTCCACTGAAATATTCAGATAGTTCAGAGCAGCACAAATGCTCTGTGCGATATAGGGATCATCCTCAACCAATACAATAAACATAGAACATCCTGATCAAACTACCATTATTTTATAAATGATTTGGGCTGTTAATGTTGCCTTAATTTTAGTTTTTCAATAATGCAGTCCTAACAGGAGGAGATCAGCTGGATGTTGAAGTGGATATTGGGTGCCGTGATCGGCGGTGGAATCATGACGGGAGCTGCACATGCAGATTTTTTACCACCGGATCAGGCTTTTCAGTTTCAGGTGGTTTCTACAAGCCAGACTCAGGCAGAGCTTAGCTGGAAAATCGCAGAGGGTTATTATCTGTATCATGACCAGCTTAAAGTGTCTCATCAGCAGACCCCAGTCAAGTTGGCATTGCCCAAACCCGAAGACAAAGATGACCCCAATTTCGGTTTGACCCAGGTGCATTATGGGCAAGTCAAAACCAATCTGAATGTCCAGCCCAACCAGCAGTTTGTGGTGCAGTGGCAGGGCTGTGCAGAAAGCGGTTTATGTTATCCGGTGCAACGCACCACAGTAACAACTGATGCAGATGGTTTATTTTCAGCGCAAAACTTGAGCAAGCCTCAAAAGCTGCTGGCCAGCACTACACAGCCAGAAGTAAACGAACAGATTCTGACC
>NZ_JALGQY010000086.1:0-1034 GCF_022809915.1 Acinetobacter lwoffii
CTTGGTTTGAGATTCAATTTAATCGCTGGAATCTACAACTTGGAACTGAGCAAAAAATGATTTATGAAAGAGGTCTATTATAAAGAAGTAATGTTTAGGAAAGATTATAGATACTCTTTTCAAAAATCCTTTTTTGATTTTATTGAAAATAATGCAAATAAATTCAGTCCTGAAGTAAATTATATTTTTTCTTTTATAGATAAATTGCCATTTAAACTGTTAAGTAAAGTTTATTCTAATCCAAATTTTCAAAAAATAATTGAAACTTTAACACCTGATCATTTTTAAAAATATATTGAATATTTAGAGTCTAATCACAGAAATATAGAAAAAATTGATGCTTGGACTAGTACATTTGAATCTAAAAAAAGTGAAGTATCAGAATTAGAAAAGCGTCTTGAAAAAAATAAACAAACTTATGATTTCGTTTTGCTCAATAAAGGTTTTAAAGAGCTTGATCCTAGACAGTATCGTGGACAATCGATCCCTCTAAATTCTTGAAATATTTCTGTTCAAAGGCTTCTGGACTTAACCAGCCGTTTGCAGAATGCCTTCTGACCCGATTGTAATAAATCTCAATATAATCAAACAAGACCGCATTCGCCTCTTTTCGAGTCGAAAACACACTGCCATGTACCACATGACCTTTTAATGTATGAAAGAAGCTTTCAGTCACTGCATTATCCCAACAGTTTCCACGTCTAGACATACTCTGAGTACAATCATTTTTCAGTAACAGCGCTCTAAAATCACGACTACAGTACTGTGAGCCTTGGTCCGAATGAACCATAACACCAGTTGGATAACCCTGACGAGCCATTGCATAGTTAAACGTATCACACACCAACTGGCGGTCTATTCGATGGCTGGTTTGCCACCCCACGATACGACGGCTAAATAAATCTAGCATCACACATAAATACAACCAACCTTCTTTAGTGCGGATATAGGTAATGTCTGTTGTCCAGACTTTATTAGGCTGAGTAACTGCAAATTGGCGATCCAACAAGTTGGGTGCTGTAGGCAAACGATGG
>NZ_JALGQY010000030.1:0-43735 GCF_022809915.1 Acinetobacter lwoffii
ATCAAATGTAGTTGCCATAATGCATCATTCCTGTTTTTAACAGTTTAAGGAAATGACACAGTTTTTTGAACACTACCCTCTAAAGCGGGTTTTTTATTCCAAAATTAATCAGTTTTAACCAATCAATTTCTTCATTAATTCATTTACTTTTGCAGAGTTGGGTTCAGGATGCCAAATCGATAGAACTATCAGTTTCATTCATTTCTTTAGATTCATCTTTATCAGCACTATTCTTCATCAGCTTGAGAAAATTTAAAGCTTCTTTCATATCATCGGCAGTATTTAAGAATCTTGTAGCAAGTATAATCAGTGCGATACTAATTATATTATCGAACCAAGTTACTTTTAAAAACTCAATCCATCCAACTAATGTAAATATAGCTAAAGTAAGGAAACAAGCATACAAGACATAATTTAACTTGGATACATTGCTTGAGGTATATCTCTTTGTTTTAAAAGTAATTACATTATTATTGCTGTTATATGTAAGAAATCTACTTCCCCAGTAGTAATGATCTGTGGCTTGATCAAAGTTTACTAAACCCTTTTCATGTAAATTGATTAAATAGTGAAGTAATTCTGCATTCATATCTTTGGAGCGAGTAATATTTTGAGCAGCTTTATCTCTTAATAATTTGGGATACTTACTTTCATCTGCTTTATAAAATTTTTCAAAATATTCGATAAAATTATCTAATTCGTGCTTAAACTTTTTACGTTTGTGTTCGCCGATTGCATGTAAGGATTTAGGAATAGAGAATATTGCTACTACTATGCCAATAAGAGCTACGATGACATCGATTGATTCCATTATTTTTATTCAAATAATCATGATGTTTTAGTATATAAAAAAGCCCCGATAAATCGAGGCTTTTTTATTCAAATTAATGGTTTAAATCAACCAATCAATTTCTTCATCAACTCATTCACTTGCGCAGGGTTTGCCTTACCCTTAGACGCTTTCATGACTTGACCCACAAGACCGTTGAAAGCTTTCTCTTTACCAGACTTATACTCTTCAACCATCTTCTCGTTGGCAGCAAGTACTTCCTTAATAATTGCTTCAATCGCGCCTGTATCAGTTTCCTGTTTCAAGCCTTTCTCAGCAATAATCTCGTCCGCAGTTTTGCCTTCATCCCACATAAAGCCGAACACTTGTTTCGCGATCTTACCGCTAATGGTGTTATCGACAATACGTGCGATCATGCCGCCAAGTTTTTCCGCAGAAACAGGAGAATCTTGAAGATCTAGGCCTGCTTTGTTGAGCGCCCCTGAGAATTCGCCCATCACCCAGTTTGCAGCAATCTTACCTTGTGCAGCGCCGCCAGCAGCTTTCACGACTTCTTCATAAAACTCTGACATTTCACGTGTAAGCGTTAAAACGTGTGCATCGTACTCAGTCACACCAAAGTCCGCCACGAAACGTGCACGGCGTGCAGCAGGAAGCTCAGGCATGGTTGCTTTAATGGCTTCGATTTGCTCATCAGCAATCACCACAGGCAACAAGTCTGGGTCAGGGAAGTAGCGGTAATCGTTCGCTTCTTCTTTAGAACGCATTGAACGCGTTTCCATCTTTACAGGGTCGAACAGACGCGTTTCCTGATCAATGGTGCCATCCCATTCCAAAATTTCCATTTGACGTTCAATTTCAACATTGATCGCTTGTTCAATGAAACGGAATGAGTTCAGGTTTTTCAATTCACAACGTGTACCAAACGGTTGACCCGGACGACGTAAAGATACATTACAGTCACAGCGGAACGAACCCTCCGCCATGTTACCGTCAGAAATACCTAACCAGCGCACTAAAGTGTGAATTGCCTTGATATAAGCAACCGCTTCTTCAACCGAACGCATATCCGGTTCAGAAACGATTTCAAGCAGCGGCGTACCAGCACGGTTCAAGTCGATGCCTGACATACCTTCGAACTGATCATGAATCGATTTGCCTGCATCTTCCTCTAAATGCGCACGGGTTACGCCAATGCGTTTAACGGTGCCATCTTCAAGCTGGATGTCGATATGCCCCAAGCCCACAATCGGGTTGTCCATCTGGCTGATCTGGTAGCCTTTTGGAGAGTCCGGATAGAAGTAGTTTTTACGAGCAAATATAGAAGCCTGATCGATATACGCATCAATTCCTAAACCAAAGCGAATCGCAAGATCAACCACTTCTTTGTTTAATACCGGTAATACGCCCGGCATAGCCAAATCAACCAGGCTGGCTTGGGTGTTTGGATCATTACCGAATACAGTCGATGAACCTGAAAAAATTTTAGTATTGGTGGCAAGCTGAGTGTGAATCTCGATACCAATAACGACTTCCCAACCATCAATCAGGTTGGATTTTGGTTTAGCCGATTTTTGAGCTTGAGCCATTATGCGTTCTCCTCAGCAATTGCAGCGCGTTTTGTATGCCAATCGGTGGCCTGTTGATACTGGTGTACCACAGACAACAATTGAGATTCTGACCAGTAATTACCAATCAGCTGTAAGCCAACTGGCAAGTTATTTTGGTCAAAACCGACAGGCGCGTTAATCGCAGGAAGACCTGCCAGATTTACCGCAAGCGTATAAATATCGCCCAGGTACATTTCAACTGGCGTTAAATCTGCACCAATTTTATAGGCAGTCGTTGGCGCAGAAGGTGCTGCAATGACATCGACCGATTCAAATGCTTTAAGGAAATCTTGCTGGATCAGGCGACGTACTTTCTGTGCTTTTACATAGTAAGCATCGTAATAACCTGCAGACAGGGCATACGTACCAATCAGGATACGGCGTTGCACTTCTGCACCAAAACCTTCTGAACGTGAACGCTTGTACAGGTCCATCAGGTCCACAGGATTTTCTGCGCGATAGCCATAACGTACGCCATCAAAACGTGATAGGTTCGAAGAAGCTTCGGCAGGTGCGATCAGGTAATAAGTCGGAACATAGCTTTCAGTCATGTTGAGATCAATCTCAACCAGAATTGCGCCCATGTCTTCCAGTTTTTTCAGTGATTCTTCAACCCGGGCTTTGACTTCAGTATCTAGGCCAGCAACATTAAAATACTGTTTTGGAATACCAATGCGTAAACCTTTTACTGAGGTAGCGTTCAGATTCGCGACATAGTTATCTACCGCTTGATCCATTGAAGTTGAATCTTTTGCATCATGGCCGGCTATCACATTCATCAGGTAAGCACAGTCTTCTGCTGAACGCGCCATCGGACCGCCTTGATCCAGTGATGATGCATAAGCAATCATACCGAAGCGCGATACACGACCGTAAGTCGGTTTAAGACCGGTCAGACCACAGAATGATGCAGGTTGACGGATTGAACCACCGGTGTCAGTACCAGTTGCAAATGGTGCCAAATCCGCTGCCACAGCTGCTGCAGAACCGCCTGAAGAACCACCAGGGACATGGCCCAGGTTCCAAGGGTTGGCAGTTGCGCCGTAATATGAGTTCTCAGAGGTCGAACCCATCGCGAATTCGTCCATGTTCACTTTACCCAAAGTGACCAGGCCCGCAGCTTTACCTTTCGCTACAACGGTTGCGTCGTAAGGAGAGATAAAATTGTCCAGCATTTTTGAACCGGCAGTGGTTTTAATGCCTTGGGTACAGAAAATATCTTTGTGGGCAACTGGCACACCAGTCAGGGCAGAGGCATTGCCAGCTTTGATTGCAGCATCGGCAGCATCAGCTTGAGCCAATGCCTGTTCAGCAGTCACGGTCACATAAGCCTTGACCTGTGCATCAATTTTTTCGATGCGTTTTAAATAGTGTTGAGTCAATTCGCGGGATGAAAATTGAGCATTTGCCAAACCTTCAGTCAGTTCACGAATGGATAAGCGGTGTAAATCTGTCATGAGAAATAATTCTTTACGTTTAATTTAATAAAAAGAATGAACTGGGTAATAATTACTCAATCACGCGTGGGACGAGATACAAACCGTCCTGTACAGCAGGTGCAACTGCTTGGTATTCCTCACGATGATTGCTTTCCGACACGACATCTTCACGTAAAGGCTGTGGGTGGTCGAAAGGGCTTTTCAGTGGTTCAACACCGTCGGTATTGATGCCTTTCAGGGTTTCCATCATGCCTAAAATTTTATTTAAACTTTGAGCATATTCAGCAGATTGCGTATCATTGAGAGATAACCTTGCAAGGTTGGCAATAGCTGAAACTGTTTCTGCACTTAAATCTGCAGAATGCTGTGCATCCGATGTAGACATAATATTACCTAATCAGTATTAAAAAAATTCAAATTATCATGCGTTATGATAAGCGATTGACTTGTCCAAATCATCACATTTAGTTAAAGTGGCGACCTTGCGTCCATATAAAGTTTAACTGAGAACGTCCCCGTGATTCTAAAACGACTAATAGGCTTGTTTTCGCCCGATCTTGCCATTGATTTAGGTACAGCAAATACACTTATTTATGCGCCAGGACGAGGCATTATATTAAATGAACCAACGGTTGTAGCCATCCGTCATAGTGGTTCACATAAAATTGTTGCGGCAGTCGGTCTTGAAGCGAAGCAAATGCTAGGTCGTACCCCAGCCAATATCTCAGCGATCCGTCCTATGAAAGACGGTGTGATTGCGGATTTTGAAGTCACTGAGACCATGCTGAATCAGTTCATTCGCAAAGTACATGAAAACCGTTTATTTACTCCGGCACCGCGTGTCGTGGTTTGCGTGCCATGTAAGTCGACTCTGGTTGAGCGCCGTGCCATTCGTGAAGCCGTGTTTAATGCGGGCGCACGTGATGTACGTTTAATTGAAGAGCCAATGGCAGCAGCGATTGGTGCAGGTATGCCAGTTGAGCAGGCTTGTGGTTCGATGGTGGTCGATGTTGGCGGTGGTACCACTGAAATTGCAATCATTTCCCTACAAGGTTGTGTTTATGCAGACTCTTTACGGATTGGCGGTGATGTCTTTGATGAGCAGATCATTAACTATGTGCGTAAAGCGCATGGCTGTGTGATCGGCGAAACCACGGCAGAAGTGATCAAAAAAGAAGTGGGTATGGCGTTGCCAGATGAAGGTGCTAAACCGCTTGAAATTGAAGTTCGTGGCCGTAACCTCGCAGAAGGTGTGCCTCGCGCAATCGTGGTTAATTCTGACGAAGTCACCCAAGCGATTTCTGATCCATTGCAAAACATCGTGTCTGCTGTGAAATCTGCGCTAGAACACACACCTCCTGAGCTTTCTTCGGACATCGCTGAACGCGGTATCGTGTTAACTGGTGGTGGTGCATTGCTACGTAACCTGGACAAGCTGCTTGCCAAAGAAACTGGCCTGCCGGTGGTGGTGGCAGAAGATCCACTATCATGCGTGACACGTGGTGGCGGCAAGGTACTCGAATTTTTCGACAACCCAAATCATGACATGTTATTCGTAGGCTAAGAAAAGGATCCGGCGGGTGCAAGCACATCTGTTTTCTCGACAACCGCCATCTTTTCGCTCTTTTATCATTGCATTGGTGACATGCCTGGTGGTGCTTTTCTTTGATTGGCGCATGCCGCATGTTGTTCAACCTGCAAGGGATGTCCTGTACGCTGCTTATAATCCTATTTATGCGGTGGCCAGTTATCCGGTATTGTCGCGAGAGTGGTTGAATCAACAAACCAAGTCTGAAGCTCAGTTGCGCCGGGAAAATACCGCGATGCAGGCCGAGTTGCTACAGGCACAGGTACGCTTACAAAAAATCTCTGAACTTTCTGCTGAAAATACCCGTTTGCGCGGTCTGCTCGATACACCACTGATCATTGACGGGCGTATTGAAATTGCGGAAGTGATTGGCACCGATGCCGATCCTTTAAGACATATCATTGTGATCAACCGGGGTTCAAATAACGAGCTGAAAGTCGGGCAAACCGTACTGGATGACAAGGGGATTATGGGGCAGATTATCAATGTCTATCCGCATAGTAGCCGGGTCATGCTGTTGTCTGATAAAGAACATTCACTGTCAGTGCGTTTGGAACATACCGGAATGCGTGCCATTGTTTCGGGCACGGGCGATCTGGGACGTTTAAAAATGGAATATGTACCGACCAGTGCTAACATCAAGGTTGGTGAAAAAGTCTATAGTTCGGGCTTGGGACAACATTTCCCGGCAGGTTATCTGGTAGGGCAGGTGTCTAAAGTACAACGGCATAATTCCGGTGAATTTGCCCAGATTGATGTCACGCCTGCAGCCCAACTGGCTGGTGGACATCATGTGGTGGTGTTATTTTCCGATTCATTAGCGATGGAGCAACCGCATGTCAATCGCTAAGATGAAATCCAGACAGCATCGTGATCCTTTAATGGCTATTGTCATTTCGGTGATTGTGGCTTCTATTTTAATGGTCTATCCACTTTCCTATAATCTCTCGGGCTGGCGTCCGCTGTTTATGCTGATGATCATGCTTTTCTGGGTGCTGTGCCAGCCGACCTGGTGTGGCATCTGGTTTGCCTTTGGTACCGGTATTTTTATTGATCTGCTGCTGGATGCACCTTTGGGTCTGAATGCGCTGAGCTTTATCATTATTGCCTTTTTAGCCCGCTTTCTAACCCGTGAGCGCCGTATCCTGACCTTTAATAATCTCTGGGTGATTATGGGGCTGGCGATTGTCGCGCATCTGCTAATGATCTTTTTTTCCCAGATTGTGGCTGGCGTGCAATTTTCTTATGCAAGGCACTGGATTCCGATGCTGACCAGTATTCTGGTTTGGCCTGCTATTTATTATGTGCTCAAAAAATGGCGCGTATAATTCTTGCTTCGAGCTCACCCCGGCGCCGCGAGTTGTTACAGCAACTCGGGCTGAGCTTCGATATTTACAGTCCAGAAATTGACGAATCGGTACAAGCAGGCGAGTCGGTCGCAGCCTATGTTGAACGTCTGGCACGAGCCAAAGCAGATGCCGTGGCTGAGTATTATCCAGATGCCATCATCATTGCTGCGGATACCAGTCTGGGGGTGGATCAGGAGATTCTGGGTAAGCCTGAATCCAAACAACATGCGATTGAAATGTGGACAAAAATCTCCGGTCGATGGCATGATGTCTATAGCGGTGTCTGTGTTCGTACAAAAGATGAAAAATACAGTATAGTGGTACGTACGCAGGTCGAATTTCAAATCCTGAGCGCCGTAGATATGGAAAGTTACTGGGCGACAGGTGAGCCACTGGGTAAAGCCGGGGCTTATGCGATTCAAGGAATTGCAGCACGTTATATTCCAAAAATACAGGGCAGTTATTCCAATGTGGTCGGCTTGCCTTTATATGAGACAGTACAGTTATTACAGACGGTTAAGGCACTAAATTAACTGCTGAAAAGAATTCTTATAATGTTTTGAGTGTAGTTATGTCTGACGAGTTGTTGATTAATGTCACGCCGATGGAATGTCGGGTCGCGTTAATTGAAAACGGCACGGTCAATGAACTGTTTGTCGAGCGTACGGCCAAGCGTGGCCTGGTAGGGAATGTCTATAAAGGAAAAGTGGTGCGGGTCTTACCCGGCATGCAGGCTGCTTTCGTGGATATCGGACTTTCTCGTACTGCGTTTTTACATATCAATGATATGGTCTGGCCCCGCAATCAACCGACGCCGAATGTCTTTGAGTTACTTCAACCGGGACAAGTCCTCACGGTTCAGGTGATGAAAGATATGCTCGGTACCAAAGGCGCACGCCTGTCTACCGATCTCTCTATTCCTTCGCGTTATTTGGTGCTGATGCCATATGGCAATCATATAGGTGTATCACAACGGATTGAATCTGAGGAAGAGCGCAATCGTTTGCGTTCGATTATTGAGCGGATTCAGGCCGAGCATAAGCTGCCAGGCTCAGTGATTGTACGTACCGCTGCTGAAGGTATTGAAGAAGCAGCCATTGCCCAAGATATGGCTTATCTGGCCAAGCTTTGGGAATATATCCAGCGCAAGCAGAAGATTATTGCAGTACCGTCTTTGATCTTTGAAGAATTGCCTTTGCCGCAACGGGTGATTCGTGATCTGGCCAATGAAGAAACTGCTAAAATTTACGTGGATTCACGTGAAATTCATGCCAAGTTGCAGGAATTTGTCGAAGAATTTGTCCCGAACATGAAAGACCGTTTGCTGCATTATCCGGGCGAGCGGCCAATTTTCGACTTGTATAATGTCGAAGAAGATCTGCAAAAGGCATTGCAAACTCGTGTCGCATTGAAGTCTGGCGGTTATCTGATGATTGACCAGACTGAAGCCATGGCCACAATTGATGTCAATACCGGTTCTTATGTTGGTGGCCGTTCGTTGGAAGATACGGTTTTTAAAACCAATATGGAAGCGACGGATGTTATCGCGCGTCAGTTACGTCTGCGTAATCTCGGCGGCATTATTATCATCGACTTCATCGATATGCAGGAAGCGCAGCATCGTGAAGAAGTGATGAAACAGTTTGAGCGCATGCTGGAACGTGACCATGCCAAGACCAAGATTACTCAGGTATCAGAACTGGGCTTGGTGGAAATGACCCGGAAACGCACCCGTGAGTCGCTGGAACATCTGCTGTGCGAGTCTTGTCCGACCTGTCAAGGACGCGGTTATGTCAAAACAGCCGAGTCAGTATGTTACGAAATATTCAGGGAGATTCTGCGTTATGCTCGTGCTTATGAGTCACAGAGTGGCTTTACTGTTGTCGCGCATCCGGCTGTCATTGATCGATTATTGACGGCAGAAGCGCCTGCAGTCGCTGATCTAGAACATTTCATTAATCGCGTGATTAAGTTTCAGGTGGAAAATCTATATACGCAAGAGCAATACGATATCATTCTCAGCTGAAATTGTAACAGAATATCGTTAAACACTTGTTACATCTGAAATTTTACAACCGGGCCTTTATTTACAATACTAGATGCATGAATTAGCCAAAGCCGTTTCTCCCAGTTTCAGGCTTAGCAAAAGGAGTGTGTGATGAGTATGAGTAAAGCAGTAATCCATAAAGGCCTAAAACACGTATTAGAACCAAAGACTGTACATGCGGGATATATCGTTGATGAGCGCGGTAATGAAGTTCAGATTACCGCGAGCATGATCCGTAACGTCTGCCATCAATTATTACAACAGTGCCGTACTATTAAAAGCTGATTATATTTGTGCATTGTTTTTAACTTGTCAAAAAATGATTTGGATAGACGTTTAAATAGAGAAGTCATCCAAAATTTCTAAAATAATTTAAAAAGATTCCAAAAAATAAAGAAAAGGGACCAGATCGGTCCCTTTATTCTGTGCTCAAAGACTGGCAAAAATGATCAACACCTTTGACAATCCATCTATTTTATTTATTCATCCGCGGCTAGCTTACCGCCCGTAACTTTGGGACAGGTTCGCCATCTACAATAAGTTCAAAACGTTGAATTTCTTCTTCCAGATGTGTCAGCAAGTTCTGCATTTTCGGCAGGGCATTACGACATGCGGTCAAGCCGACTTCCAGTTTGTCTAAATAGCTGGTCATGGTGATATTCAAGGCCTGACCATCCAGTACGATAGAAGCCGGATAAAGTGCTTCAAGACGGGCACCATTCCAGTAAAGGGGCTCTTGTGGTCCAGGTACATTGGAAATAATCACGTTAAACGCCTGACGTGTCGGCATTAAACCGGAGGCAATATTCAGACCTGCTGCACCATAGACAAAGGCACTATAGTTCAAAATCTGGTTGGCATTCATGCGTTTGAAGCGCTCTTTGGCACTCAGCACACTGCGGCGTACGATCTTGAGACGTTCTAGCGGATCTTCTTTATGCGTGCCCAGATTGGCCAGAATCATGGTAATACGGTTGGATATATCTGAATCGTCACTGCGAACAGAAGCTGGAACCATAGCAATTAACGGTTTTTTCGGTAAGGCATTTTGCGATAATAAATATTCACGTAATGCACCTGAACAAATGGCCAAGACAATATCATTAATGGTCACGCCCAATGCCTTAGAAATATGACGTAAACGTGAAAATTCGAAAGACTGGGCTGCAAAGCGACGTGAAGCACTGACGCGTTGATTCAGAATACTGCTTGGCGCCTGAAAGCTGGATACATAATCCGGATTGCGTCCCATATCTTTCATGACGGTTTGCGACAATTCATAAGCAACTCGTGGCGCACATTCCAGTTGCCCCTTAATGGTCTGCAGGACATTTTTAAACCTGTTCACTTTAGGTGCTTTAAGGCGTTTGGCACGTGGGCCTTCCACACACCATGGCGGTACAATACTCTTGGCATTTGGATCATGTGAAAGCGACTTTTCTACCAGACGCATGCCAGCGATTCCATCCACCATAGCATGGTGAATTTTGAAATACATGGCAAAACGGTTTCCTTCAATGCCTTCAATAATATGACAGGTCCATAAAGGTTTGGCACGATCAATCAGGGCACTATGTTCTTGAGAAATATAGGTTAGCAATTCACGGATACGGCCCGGTTTTGGCAGGGCAATATGACGAAAATGATGATCTAAATCAAATTCTTGGTCTTCATCCCAAAACAGGCCGTTTAAATAATTGTTAAAAGGTGGGATAGGGGAGCATTTCGAATTTTGGATATCCGTGACAAGATCCTGAATAAAGGAAGCTGGCGCATTGTCGGGAATTTGGAATAAAAATAGTCCACCTACATGCATAGGCTGCTGCCGTTTCTCTAAAGTTAAGAAAATAAAATCAATTGGATGTAATGGACGCATAGCGTGGATTGCCTCACTGCACTCTCTATGGCTTTTTTGCTAAAAAGCCTTGTTAGAATTATTACTTTAGTTTTTAAAGTATATCTTTTTTAGCATATAAATGAACTGCTTTATCTTGCCTCAACTGTGAAAAAGTGGCTATTGACAAGAACAAAATATCTTCCTAAGTTTATGAAATGTGAAAATTTTAGTTTTAAAATAGTTTTCTAAAAATAGTATTTACTAGGCGAAGTGGAGTGTAACTTAATAATTATGTGTTATTAGAAGAATAGCATTGTGTTCCATTTCACATTTTATGCAAATAAATCAATGAGCTAAAATTTTATCAATTCTTTAATTAAAATAATATTATCCCGATAAAAGGTAATTTCTATCTTGTCACTAAATGTAAAATTATCAATTAAAAAAGACTATCTTTATTAAAAAATAGTCTTTCAATCAATAGGAACGATAAAACTTAACTTTATTTTTTTAGATTGCCAGCATGTAAGCCACATTCTTTATGGGTGGCTTCTTCCCACCACCAGCGGCCTTCGCGTTCATGCTGATTTGGCAGCACAGGGCGGGTGCAAGGTTCACAGCCAATTGAAACAAAACCTTTCTCATGCAGGGTATTATAAGGGACTTCCATCATACGGATATAACTCCAGACATCTGCACTGGACCAGTTGGCTAGAGGATTGTACTTAATCAACTGCTTTCCAGGACCGGAGAAACCTGGATCGGCCTGAACCACAGGAATTTCATTGCGTGTACCCGGACTTTGGTCTTTGCGCTGACCAGTAATCCAGCCATCTAATGTGGCCAGTTTTTTACGTAGCGGTTGAACCTTGCGTATACCGCAACATTCCTGATGACCATCTTCAAAGAAACTGAATAAACCTTTGGTGGTCACTAAATTTTGTACTGCATCAGTTTCAGGGAAGCAGATTTCAATTTCGATGTTGTAATGCTTACGCACCCGTTCAATAAACTGATACGTCTCTGCATGTAGACGGCCAGTGTCCAGACTGAATACCCGGAACGGTTTACCGAGATGCGACGCCATATCAATCAATACAACATCTTCAGCACCAGAAAATGAAATCGCAATTTCACCTTGCTGGCTCAGTGCAAGTGCCAAAATTTCATTGGGCGATTTATCAGCATATTCAGATGCAAGCGCATCAATACGATCAATAGTAGGAATGATGGTCATGAGAGTCCTGGCGATATAGGCTTGGAAAGGACATGGCCTATATTAGTTAATTTCACATCTATTTTAATAGAATTGATTTAATTGACTTATCACTAAAAAATAAATACTTATGAAAAAAATAGATTTAAAAAAGTACAGTGCAAAATCTGTTTCTTCAGCTATGATAGTGCAAAATTTTTTCAATACAACTTAGAGGGAATGTTCATGGAAGTCGTATGTCTAGATTTAGAAGGTGTGTTGGTTCCAGAAATCTGGATTAACTTTGCCAAAAAAACCGGTATTAAAGAGCTTGAAGCGACGACTCGTGACATTCCTGACTATGATGTACTGATGACCCAACGTCTGAATATTTTAAAACAGCACGGTTTAGGCTTGAACGATATTCAGGAAGTGATTGCAGAAATGGGTCCATTCCCAGGAGCAAAAGAATTTGTGAAATGGGTGAGTACGCATTTTCAATTGATTATTCTTTCAGATACTTTCTATGAATTTGCACATCCATTGATGAAGCAACTGGATTGGCCGACGATTTTCTGTCATAAACTGGAAACAGATGAAGCAGGCATGATCTCGGCTTATAAACTTCGTCAGCCGGACCAAAAACGTCAAGCCGTAAAAGCATTACATGGCTTGAACTTCCGTGTGATTGCAGCAGGAGATTCTTATAATGATACCACGATGCTAGGTGAAGCAGATCATGGTTTCCTGTTTGATGCGCCTGAAAATGTGATTGCTGAATTCCCGCAATTCCCGCCAATTCGTGGTTATGATGCGTTAAAAGAAGCGATTCGTAATGCTTCAGTACGTGATATTCCAGCTTAATATTTAAGTGTATGTAATAAAAGAAAGGGCGCTTATAGCGCCCTTTCTTGTTGAATACTAATTTTTTAACGCAATTAGAAACGGTAACCGATTTTCATACCATAGCCGAGTGCATGGTTATCTTCAAAATCGCCAAGTTCGTTCTTACCTGCTTTCGCAGTTGCATCACCTAACCAGAAGTATTTCACACCACCTTGAATGAAATAGTTTTCTGCAGGGCTATATTGCGCGCCTAAGCCTACATTCCAGTAGCCTTCAGTTGGACCTAAAGTAGTGACCGGGTTGCCTGCACCAGAGTCATAACCTACAGAAGTAGAACCTGACCATTTGTCGCTAAATTTACGGCCAACACCAACATTTGCAGACCATTGGTCATCTGAATAATCAATCAAATTATTGCCTGAAGCATTTTTAAGATATTCAGGGGTTACTGCAAATTGATCCCAATGTACCCAACGTACGTTTGCAAATGCGATCGTATTGGCTGCTACACCGGTTTGAAAGTCTAAGTTTACTGACTGAGGGGTTACCGCATGGACATCAGAAGTCAGTAATGTTGCTACACCACGTGGACTAGAAAATGTTTCGACACTTTTGGCTTTATGATCAATTTCAGAACGATAAGTTACAGCAGCTTTTAATGCAATTTCTGGAATTTGATAAGCAAAACCAGCAAGCCAGCCAAAAGCTTCTTCTTGTTCGATATGGATGTTATAGCCACTCAGGCCACGTTTAGTAGGGTCAGTTGGAGATGCACCATATCCTAAACCACGAAGAGAAATATCGGCTTCTACCGTTTGCCATACCGGACCTGCATAAAAGTTCCAGTTTTCTGTTGGCTGGTAACCAATAAGTGCAGTTATATTATGTGTTTTTACTTCTACAGAAGTTGACTCATTCCCTTGAGAAAAAATAGAAAGAGGACCTACAGCTTGATAGTTTGAATCTGCACCATAAGGCTGATCATAAATCAGGCCTAAAGAAATTTTATCGGTTGCTTGTACTTTAATTGCGGCATTAGCGAAGTAATAAGATTCCGCCATATCATCCGCATTAAGCTGTTTTGATTTTACTTCAGCATCAAGAACAGAAATACCTGCTTCAGCATAGTTACCCGGCTGTAAAAAAGCAGAAATAGATTGACCAGAACGGTCTAAGCCAGCTGCTTGAACTGCAGAAAGAGGTAAAGTGCTAAGTAAAATAGCAGAATAAATTTTATTGAGCTTCATGGTACGTTCCCTGATGCCATCTGTAACAAAAATGTGCAGGAAAAGTAACATAATTTTAAAAAGAGTAAATACTCAGCTCTGTTGAAGAAATGAACTAAGGCGGTTAAATAAAAGGGTTGCTTAGAGTATTTATACTATATTTTTATATTAACTAAATGATAAATAAGAAAATAAAAATTAAAGATAAATTTTAAAAAATTGATATTTGGAGCAGGATTAATTGCTTGTAAAACAAGCAAATGATATGCAAGTGTATAAAATAAGAGTTAAAAAATAAAAAACCACTCGAAAGTGGTTTTTATTATAGGAAAACTTAGAAGCGGTAACCCATTTTTAAGCCATATGCCCATGCTTTATTGTCTTCAAATTCAGCGACGTATTCAGAACTACCAGCTTGTGCGCCTGTTTGTGCTTTTGCATCACCTAACATGAAGTATTTAACACCACCCGCGATGAAAGTAGCTGGTGTTGGACTGTACTGAAGACCTAAGCCTACATTCCAATAACCTTCAGTTGGGCCAAGTGTAGATACAGGGTTACCTGCACCAGAGTCCCAACCTACAGATACGTTACCAGCCCATAGATCATTAAATTTACGACCCACACCTACAGTTGCTGAAATTTGGTCATCTTCATATTCAACAAGATTGAAGCCATCTGGGCGATCCACAATAGGGCCAACTGCTTCTGATATTAGACCAAATTTATAAGGTTGAATTGAGAATTTAGACCATTCAACCCAGCGAACATTCGCAAAAGCTACAGTATTCGCCATAATACCTGTTTGGAAATCAAGGTTTACAGACTGTGGAGTAGTAATTTTTGTCTCACCACTTGCTGCTGCAATAGCTGCTGCTGCTGCTGCCCCATTTGGGAGCAAAGCTAAAGCTGGTAAGGTTGGAATACTTTCATTCATATTAACATCATGGTCAATTTCAGAACGATAAGTAATAGATGCTTTTAATGCAATTTCAGGAATTTGGTAAGCAAGACCGGCTAACCAACCTACAGAACTATCTTCTGGAATAGACGTATCGTAACCATTGTATAAGCTGTAAGCCTGACCACGTAATGAAACATTACCTTTGATCGTTTGGTAAACTGCGCCACCGTAAATATTCCAATTCTCAGTTGGTTGGAAACCTGCAATAAATGATAAATTTTGAGTATCTACTTCTACGCTTGTACTACCAGTTCCTAATAAGCCGTTGACATCAGCTAAACCAGCATCTACGCGTGCAGTTACCCCTGCAAGTACACCAGCATCAATTTGTGCTCTTACTGCATCAACAGTATTATACGCATTTAAAGTCCCAGTATACTGTGCTTGACCAATTGGAGTGGTTAAGTCAACACCCTGCGCTTGTAAAGCCGCTCCAACTCTTTGCTCTGGAGTCAACGCATTAAAGTTGGTATTAATTGTATTTTGACGAATTCCTGCTAACGCGTCAGGAGCTAAAATTGTATTCGTAGAATCGGAAACAAATACGTTATTACCTGTATAGGTAGCATCTGCTCCAAACGGTTGGTCATATAAAATACCAACTGAAAATTTGCTGGTTGGCTGAAATTTTAAAGCAGCACTTGGAAAATAATAATCACCCGCCATATCACTAATATTACGGCGAGTATCACTTGTTCCAGCTTCTTTACCAGATACAGATGGGTCTAGAACAGAAATACCTGCTTCAAAATAGTTACCCGGTTGCAGGAAGGCTGCAATAGATTGGCCTGAACGATCTAGAGCTGCTGCAAATGCACCCGTCATTGGTACAGTTGCGAGAATCATTGCAGTAGTTAATGTTTTTAATTTCATTTACGTCTTTCCTTGAGGTACAAATTTATATCTGGCGTTGTTGTTTGCACTTATTAAATTCTTGGAGATTTCGGGTATTTATCCGCAATCATTTGTTACTCCATGTGACAAAAATAGCACAATTAAAATAAGAGTAAATGCTCTAGAAAAAACTAATTAGTCTAAAAAAGCATCAAAATAGAGTTTTTACACCAAAAAATAGCCTCATTTTGAAATAAGTATTTGAAAGTAATAGAAATAAAATAATGAAGAAAAAATGATTTTTTGTATAAAAAATATTCTAAAAATATGAAGATTAACGCTAATTTTTTGAAGTATAGATCACATTTTGAAAGGATGGTGCGCCCTGCGGGACTCGAACCCACGTCGGTCGCTTAGGAGGCAACTGCTCTATCCAGTTAAGCTAAGGGCGCGAAAAGAAGGCTATTGTACTGTAAAAAATACAAAAAAAAGTTATTGCCGAAGCAATAACTTTTAAGGACTCATAGCTACAGGAGTTGTCTAGATATTTTTAGGCTTAAGTAACTTAAACAGACCAAACATAACCACGATCCAAAGCGGGATCATCAAAATAGATTCCTGGAATCCTTGCGTCCACATGATGTAAAGAATCGTAAGAATAAAACCAAGAACCAGAATATTGCCCGCCGGAGACCATAGCGCAGGGAAAGAAGTCTTCTGTCCTAGCTTTTTCATGCTTTGAATAAACTTAAGATGGGTCAGGGTAATCATGGCCCAGTTCAATACCAGTGCACCGACTACGATGTAAATCAGATGACTTAAGGCATCTTCAGGCACGAAGTAGTTGAGCAGTACACAGCCGAAAATCAGTACAGCAGAGAACAATACAGCAGGAATTGGCGTACCTTGCTTATTCACTTTCATGAAGAGTTTAGGTGCATTTCCTTGTTGAGCCAGACCATAGAGCATACGGCTGTTGGCGTACATACCACTGTTATATACAGACAATGCTGCTGTCAGGATAATAAAGTTCAGTAAGTGTGCTGCCCAGTCAATGCCAAGCTGGCTGAAAATCATCACGAACGGACTTTTGTCCAGACCACCAAGTTCAAGCTGATTCCAAGGCACGAGTGACAACAGAATCGTCAAAGCACCGACATAGAAAATCAGAATACGGAAAACCACCTGATTAATGGCTTTCGGAATGGTTTTTTCCGGATTTTCAGCTTCTGCAGCCGCCATACCAATGAGTTCGATCCCACCGAAGGCAAACATCAGGAAGGCCAGCATGTAGAACAGACCTTCAAAACCATTCGGGAAGAAACCGCCCGCGGTCCAAAGATTGCTAAAAGATGCGCCTGAAGAAGCATCAGCAGTCAGGATCAGATACAGGCCAAAGACAATCATCGAGATGACCGCAGTCACTTTAATGATGGAAAGCCAGAATTCTGATTCACCGTAGAATTTCACATTGCCGAGGTTGACCAGTGTAATCACGATAAAGAAAAACAGTACCGATGCCCAGGCTGGAATATGCGGCCACCAGTAGTTGATATATTTCGCAACTGCGGTAAGTTCGGTCATAGCTACCAGGATATACAAAATCCAGTAGTTCCAACCCGCAAGGAAACCGGGAAATTTTCCCCAGTATTTATAAGCAAAATGGCTGAATGAACCTGCGACAGGTTCATGAACAATCATCTCACCCAATTGACGCATGATTAAAAATGCAATCAGGCCCCCAATGGCATAGCCTAAAATAATAGAAGGACCCGCAGATTGGATCACCTGTGCGGAACCTAAGAATAAGCCTGTGCCAATTGCACCGCCCATGGCGATCAACTGAATATGACGGTTCTTTAAGCCACGCTGAAGTTGTGAAGACTCGTTATTCAAAGTGTTCAGCCCGACAATGGAAAATGATAAGTGGCTGATTGTAATTGATCAGACTAAAGAAGCCTAGTCCATCCTAAGAATGAAATATTGTTGGAGGAATAATAAAAAATATTCATATAAATAACTGAAATAAAATATAAATGAATCAATATATTAATTTTATTGAAACTGTTACTGATGAGTTCTCTATTTTCTTGGATAAAATACAAATGCCGTTTTTTTATACTAAGGTCTGGCAGCCAAGCAGTTCTGCTTTCAACATACTATACTTTGAATATAAATATTGAATAACCTGTACGAAAACAAAGACAAGTTAAAGGATGAAATAATTCATGAGTTTTGCCGCCCAAATCAAGATTCCTGCAACCTATATGCGTGGAGGCACCAGTAAAGGTGTTTTCTTTAAGCTGGATGACCTACCTGCGCAAGCACAACAGCCTGGCCGGATTCGTGATCAGCTTTTGCTGCGCGTGATTGGTAGCCCAGATCCATACGGGAAACAGATCGATGGTATGGGGGGTGCCAGTTCCAGCACCAGTAAAACGGTGATCCTGTCAAAAAGCCAACACGCTGATCATGATGTCGATTATTTATTTGGTCAGGTGTCGATTGACCGTCCTTTTGTGGACTGGAGTGGCAACTGTGGCAATCTGACCGCGGCAGTAGGTGCATTTGCCATTTCCAATGGTCTGGTCGATGCCGAACGTATTCCTGAAAATGGGTTGTGCACAGTACGCATCTGGCAGGCCAATATTCAGAAAACCATTATTGCACATGTGCCGATGCAGAATGGACAGGTGCAGGAGCTGGGTGATTTCGAACTGGATGGCGTAACCTTTCCTGCGGCCGAAGTGCAGATCGAGTTTCTGGATCCAGCCGATGACGATGCTGAAGGCGGTTCGATGTTTCCAACAGGTAATCTGGTCGATACATTGGAAGTCCCCAATATTGGCAGCTTCGAAGTGACTATGATTAATGCCGGCATTCCGACGGTATTTTTAAATGCGGGAGATCTCGGTTATAAGGGTACCGAGCTTCAGGATCATATCAATAATGACGTGGCAGCCCTGACAAAATTTGAGACAATTCGTGCCTATGCGGCGAAGCAGATGGGACTGATTCAGAATATTGCAGAAGCCGTAACCCGACAACACACGCCAAAAATTGCCTTTGTTGCACCACCGAGTAGCTATACCTCTTCAAGTGGCAAAACTGTCACTGAATCAGACACCGATATTCTGGTTCGTGCCTTGTCTATGGGTAAACTCCATCATGCCATGATGGGTACGGCTGCGGTGGCGATTGGTACAGCTGCAGCAATTCCCGGAACACTGGTGAACCGGGTCGCAGGCGGAGTAGAGCGTGAAGCGGTGCGTTTCGGTCATCCTTCCGGGACGTTGAGAGTCGGTGCACAAGCAAGTTTTGAAAATGGTGAGTGGAAAGTGAAAAAGGCCATCATGAGCCGGAGTGCCCGCGTCTTGATGGAAGGCTGGGTGCGCGTACCAGAAGATGTTCTCGTTTAAATGCTGTGCATACATTTAACCTGAATAAAACCACCGGTTCTGCGGTGGTTTTTTTATGGTTTAAAATCTCTGACTTGCTTATTTGATGTTGAATAGCAAATTTCAGCAGAACAATTCAATTTATGGCTGAAAATTCAAGGCATTTCTAGGTACAATGCCTGATCAGCGTACAGGCATTTATTCGCTTGTCATTTTATTCTTCTGGACTACGTATTCGAGGCGAATGTGTCATCTATCACTGACGTATCAACCCATGCACTCACTCAAGCACAACACCGCATTCAACAGGATTTATTGACCGCTCTGGAAGCCTTTGCTATTCCGGAACCTTTAAGGTCGGCAGTCCATCATGCTGTGATGCTTGGCGGTAAACGAGTACGTCCAGCACTATGCTATGCCACCGCCGCATTAAAACCCAACCAGAATAGCGCTGCAGTGCGCCGTGCAGCGGTTGCGATCGAGTTTATTCACTGCTATTCACTGGCCCATGATGATCTGCCGTGTATGGACAATGATTTGCTACGTCGTGGCCAGCCGACCTGCCATGTAGCTTATGGGGAAGATACAGCGTTGCTGGCAGGTGATATCCTGCAGTCTATGGCTTTTGAAACTTTGAGCAGTCGTCTGTTTGATCAGGGGCCAGCGGTAGAAGCTTCCATTGTACTGAAGCAGATGCAGATTCTGGCAACCGCTTCTTCGAAAATGGTGAATGGTCAGGTTTTAGATTTGCAGTCTGAAGGCAAGAAAATCGATCAGCAAGCACTGGAAAATATTCATCGCAATAAAACCGGTGCTTTGATTAGTGCCGCGATCATGATGGCGGCGGTGACTATTTTTGAGGGTACCGATCTGGCCATTCCTAAATTACGTGAGTTTGGACAGGCGATTGGTCTGGCCTTTCAGGTACAGGATGATATTTTGGATATTATTTCCGATACCGAAGTGTTGGGGAAAACAGCCGGCAAGGATGAACAGGTAGAAAAATCGACCTATCCGGCATTGATGGGTTTGGAGCAGGCCAAGGCCTATGCCCAGCAATTACATGATCAGGCGATCAATGCCTTGAACCATTTTGAAGGGGCGGAAGAGTTGAGGCAAATTACCCAGTTCCTGCTCACGCGCAAAAGCTGATTGAAAAATTATTTTTCTAAAAAATTTTAAAGGAACCGCATAAAAAAAGAGGACTTGAAGTCCTCTTTTTAGTTGATACAGAATTATTTGCTTTCGTTATACAGGCGTTCAGCTTCTTCAAAGCGATCGGTAATTTCTGCTGTTGGTGCTTTACCCATCAGGCTCACCACCACAATCGCCAGCATTGAACAGATAAAACCAGGAACGATTTCATACAGGCCAGTGTCAGCAAACAGGTTCTTCCAGAAAATAACTACGACTGCACCCACGATCATACCGGCCAAAGCACCATTCAAAGTCATGCGTTTCCAGAACAATGACAGGATAATCAGCGGGCCAAAAGCGGCACCAAAACCTGCCCAGGCATAAGCCACCAGACCCAGAACTTTAGATTCAGGATTACCCGCCATCCAGATCGCCAGCAAGGCAATCAGCAGTACCATCAAACGGCCAACCCAGACCAGTTCTTTTTGCGAGGCATTTTTACGCAGGAAAGATTTATAGAAGTCTTCCGTCAGGGTACTTGAGCAGACCAGTAGCTGACAGCTTAAAGTACTCATTACTGCGGCAAGAATCGCAGCCAGAACTACACCGGCAATCCATGGGTTAAACAGGATTTTGGTCAGTTCCATAAATACGGTTTCAGGATTGGCATTCACTGCAGCTGCCAGTTCTGGATGCTGCTGGAAATAAGCAATACCAAAGAAGCCGGCTGCCACCGCACCGCCCAGACATAGAATCATCCAGGTCATGCCAATACGACGTGCATTTGGAATCGACTTGACCGAATCTGCTGCCATGAAGCGCACCAAAATATGCGGCTGGCCAAAGTAACCCAGCCCCCAGGCCAGTAGTGAAATAATCGCAACAAAGCTCAGATCACCCAGAATATTCATTGCTTGAGGACGAGCAGCTTCCAGTGCCAAAGTCATCTGGGACATATCTGAAAATGCCATCAATGTCACGATTGGCGTTAGCAACAGGGCGAAGATCATCAGACCCGCCTGAATGGTATCGGTCCAGCTGACTGCCAGGAAGCCTCCAATAAATACATAGCTGATGGTGGCAATGGCACTGATCCAGAGTGCGGTACTGTAAGACATGTCGAACATGCTTTCAAACAGGCGTGCACCTGCGACCATGCCGGAAGCACAGTAAATCGCAAAGAAAATCAGAATCACGAAAGCCGAAACAATACGCAGGATTTTCTTCTGGTCGTTAAAACGATTCGAGAAATAATCCGGCAGGGTCAGGGCATTGTGCTGGACTTCGGTATGTACGCGTAAACGGCCAGCGACCAGTAGCCAGTTGAGCCAGGCACCAATAATCAGACCGATGGCAATCCACATTTCAGACAGACCGGAAAGATAAATCGCACCGGGCAGGCCCATCAGGAGCCAGCCACTCATGTCGGAAGCCCCAGCAGAAAGTGCAGTTACGAAACTCCCTAAACGTCGGCCCCCTAAGATGTAATCGGAAAAGTTGCTTGTCGCGCGATAAGCCATCAGGCCAATCACCACCATTGCGACAATATAGAAAAGAAAAGTAATTAAGGTTGGATTTAGGGAGCTCATACGGTATCCATTTTTAAGTTGGACAGTAGATCGAAACAAGGAATAAGACAGCTGCGAGGAACTTTAATCCGAAAGTCAGGCAACATCAAATCCAGTAGATTTCAAAAATAAACGCGAAATTTAACCATAAATTCACATTTTTTGCTGAGATTTTCTTGTGCCAATAAAAATAGGCAACCCTCGGGCTGCCTATATATAAAGTCAAAAGATAAATTAGTTAGGGCGACCCATGACACCACGAATGGTATTCAGCACATCAGCAGGCAGTACCACGGTCTTGGCATTTGGCGACTTGGCCATATCCTGCATGGCTTTAATATACTGTTCACCCAGTAAATAGGCGACCGGAATTTCATTATCACCAATGGCAGAAGTCACCATGTCAATTGCACGTTGTGAAGACTCAGCCAGAACCACTTGCGCTTCGGCATCACGACGTGAGGCTTCCAGACGGCCATCCGCTTCCAGAATTGCGGCCTGTTTTTCACCGTCAGCTTTGGTGACGGTTGCACGACGCTGACGTTCAGCAGCGGCTTGTTCTTCCATCGCAGTCTGCATGGTAATTGATGGCTTAATATCCTGAATTTCCACAGTCTTTAGGGTAATTCCCCAGTCCGAGATATCATCGGAAATACTGGATTTCAAGCGTGCCTTGATATGGTCACGTGAAGATAGGGCATCATCCAGATCCATTTCACCGACAATCGAACGCAGTGAAGTCTGTACCAGGTTCTGAATTGCCCATGAGTAGTTTTCAATCCCGTACACTGCTTTTTCTGGTGTGGTCAGGTTGATATAGGCCACTGCATTCATCAGCAGAACCGCGTTATCACGGGTAATCACTTCCTGTGAGGGAATATCCAGAACGATATCTTTGGTTGTGACTTTATAGGCGACTTCATCCACATAAGGAATGACAAAATTCAGGCCCGGATTTAGGGTGGTGTGGTATTTACCCAGACGCTGTACGATCCATTTGTAGCCTTGCGGCACAATCCGCACACCTTTAAAAATGGTAATCGCAACAAAGGCCAGAAACGCGATAACAATGATAGAACCACCAGACATAGCTTATTCACCTTATTGATTTTGATAATTCGTGCTGTGAGGTTGTACGACCAGGTCATTACCCAGAATATCCACGACGCGAACGCGGTCTCCGACCTGAACTGGGTCCAGAGTTCGGCATTCCCATTCATCCGAACCTAAAACTGGCATCGGAAAGCGCACCCGGATTTGCCCATGATCCAGATTAGTCTGAATCACCATGCCCACCTGACCAATGGTCGCTTCACGCGATAGACCGGCTTTGGTCTTATCAATGGAAAGCGGTTTGATAAACTTAAACCAGAGCAGCGTACACAGAACAGAAAGTACGATCCAGGTCAGGAGCTGGGTCGTCAGTCCCATCATCGGGAACATCCAGTACAGGACGCCAACCATGATGGCACCGATCCCGAACCACAGGGCAGCAAATGCGGGCAGTAGTAATTCCGATAGAATCAGAAGGATGCCTAATACAAACCAGTGCCAAGGTTCAAGAACTAATTCCATATCGTGACCTATATCGCTAAGTATTTAATTAATCATCATCTTTATATGATTGATCTTCAATGTAGCAGATGCGGCCGCAGATGAATATAAAAAATTCATGCATCAAAATTTTGCCGGACGTGGCGGTTTAAATGCCGCGGGAGACTGCTTGAAGTTGCTAATGGCTTTTTCAATAGTACGGATTTTCAGCTGAGCAGCCTTTTCACCTTCCAGAATGGTCGCATTACTGGCTTTCAGGTCTAAAGTACCAATATGGCCGACTTTGGGCTGGATCACCACATTGGCCTGACTCAGTTCCTCATGAATGCTTTGCTGTCCCATAATATTCAGGGTCTGATCTAGTACGCCCCACATATTTAGAGCCTTATTACCATCCGGACGGGCAGAAATATCCACGGCAATCACAATGTCTGCTCCCATATCTTTGGCGGTCTTGACCGGAATCGGACTGACCAGACCGCCATCGACATATTTGCTTCCACCAATCACTGCAGGCACAAACACATTCGGAATGCTACAGGATGCTCGAACCGCCTGTCCGGCATTGCCTTTAATAAAGTCAGCTTTACGGCCATTGTCCAGGCGAGTGGCAACTGCAGCAAAACGAATTGGGAATTGTTCAATCGGTTTGTTCGCCACATTTTTATTGACGAAATCCTGCAATTTTTGTCCGGCAATAATTCCTTGCCGATTTAAAGTGAGGTCACGGATATCGGATTCCTTAAAATTCAGGGCAATCTGCTGTAACTGATAAGGCGATTTGCCACTGGCATACAAACTGCCGACAAAACTGCCGGCACTGGTGCCTGTGACAATTTTTGGTTTAATGCCATGCGACTCTAGCACTTTAATGACGCCAATATGGGCAAAACCTTTGGCACCGCCACCACCGAGGGCAATGGCGACGACAGGTTCACGGGCTTTTATTGGCGTGGCAGGCGTGGGTGATTTAGTGGCTTTATCACAGGCTGCAAGACTGAATCCAAGACAGCCAATTAAGGCATAACGAGCTAATTTCATTATAAAAACTGGTGATTAAATCAACAAAATTCAGGCTATCACATCAAAAAAAGCCGTATTTGCCTAGTCTTTTTTCAAAAGCTTTTGTAACGGCTTGGCCACCCAGTCCGGATTTTTGGCCGAGAATTTACCTTGATAATGCTGATAAATCTGTTTCAGGTCGTATTCATAATTACCGGTCAGATGGTACACGCCCAGGATATGAATGGTCTTGATATCATAATCAAAGCAAAACATCACAATCGGCAAATGGGCTGCTCTGGCAATAGGATAAAAACCGCCGCGGATTTTTTTGGTGCCTTACGTGAACCTTCCGGTGCCATGCCGACCTAGATCTGCTGCGATTTTTCAATAATCTCGACAATCTGTCGGGTATGACCTTGTGGACTATCTCGGACGACAGGAACGACGCCAATCCATTCCAGTACCGGTTTTAGCGGTGTACGAAACAGGCTGTCTTTACCAAAAATCGTAATCTGAATACCGAGACCAAGCAAGGCATTAAAACCCAGCCATGCATCAATATTGGAGGTGTGCGGAGAAATAATCGCGACTGCTTTAGGTAAGTCTGGAAATTCACCTTCCAGACGCCAGCCTTGGGCCAAGAAAAGCTGCCTGAAAAAAGTCCGGCTCAGCTTGCTGCCGCGGGCTGGCACATGCGGCGGGAGTTGGGGGAAACGTATTTGGGCCATTGCTTTTGTCTCGTCCTGAAACTAATTTTTCTTTATTTTTTATTATATTAGACTGTTGTAAAATCTGGATCATTGGCAAAATGTATAGCATCTTAAATGCTGGTGATGCCTTTTCACCTTAAGGACTTGGCCTAAATATGCGGAATATCTATATTTTACTATTTTCGCTGTATTGGGCACAGGGGCTTCCGGTCGGATTTATGACGCATGCCTTGCCGGTCATTCTGCGGGCTGAAGGGGTATCACTGGCGCATATCGGGGGCTTTGGTCTGTTAATGCTGCCTTGGTCGATTAAAATATTCTGGGCACCTTGGGTCGATCGGTATGGATCAATCGCCAAAGGTCATTACCGTAGCTGGATTATTCCCCTGCAATGGCTGTCAGTTGTTATCTTGATTGGACTTTCTTTTCTACCCATTCAGGCTTTAAACCAGCCACTGTATTTACTGCTGTTTTTTATCACGCTTTTGTTGATGAATGGCATTGGCGCGACGCAGGATATTGCCACCGATGCATTGGCAGTGAACATTCTGAATCATGAGCAACAGCATTGGGGCAATACCTTTCAGGTGATTGGTTCACGTCTAGGATTCATTGTCGGAGGTGGAGCAATATTATGGTTGCTCGATCTGCTGCAATGGCAAAGTACCTTTCTGTTGCTGGCTGCGCTGGTTTTTCTTAATACTTTACCCATTTTATTTTTTAGAGAACCTCAGCATTCAAAAATTATCACGCCAGCTGATAAAGGACCTGCACTCAGCAATATAAAAACCTATTTTCAATACTTCTGGTCAGATTTAAGCTTGGCGAGGTGGCTTCTGGTTTTACTGAGCTTTAAAATCGCCGATGGTTTATCCGGGCCTTTATTAAAACCTTTGATGGTGGATCTCAGGCTGAGCTTTAGCCAGATTGGTCTTTATGTCACCATGCTGGGAGCATTGACTGCCTTGATTGGAGCCGGACTGGCGGGCTGGTGTCTGAAGTACTGGTCTCGCAGCTCGAGTTTGATTATTTTCTCAATTCTAAAAATATTGAGCTTAATGGCTTATGCCTGGCTGGCTGGCCAGTATGAAGCTCAAAACAAAGTAGAAAATTGGATCATTTATCTGATCAATGCGGCCGAAGACATGATCTCAGCCATGCTTTTGGTGGTCATGTTGACCTTGGTCATGCAATACAGTCGCAAGCATCTGGCTGGTACTGATTTCACCTTTCAGGTGGCACTGATGGCTACGGTGAGTGGGGGACTTTATAGTCTGAGTGGTATTTTGGGAGATGCTTTAGGCTATCAAAATTATCTGAACCTCATCGTGATCGTGGCAATTATCTGTTTAATTCCAATTTTCCGATGGATGAAAGTTGCAGAAAAAGTATAAAATTTCTAAATAATCAACTGTTTGGTTAAATGTTAGCCTAAAGTACTAAATAGAATATATAAATATTAATTTAATAATTTTGTAATATAAGCGCCGTGTGTATTATTTGTTACAAAATAAATTAAGGATATTTTTGATGAAAACTAAGTTAGCAACAGCAATTGCATTCAGCCTTTTCGCGGGGACAACTTTTGCAGCACCAACTTTTTATGGTGAGATTGATGCCACAGTTGATTACTTACCGGAAGATAATGCTTCACCAGTATCTGACAAAGATGTAATTGAACTAAGTTCAAATAGCTCATTCGTTGGTTTAAAAGGGGATGAAAAGTTAACGGATCGCCTAAGCGCAATTTATGCAATTGAATGGGCTTTTAACTCTGATGGTGAGGGTGACGACTGGTCTAAACGTAACCGTTTTGTTGGTTTAAAAGATGCAAAACTTGGTACTTTAAAAATTGGTGCACATGACACTCCATTAAAACAATTGTCTAGCCCGGTAGATACCTTCAATAATTATGTAGGTAACCGTGCTGATGTAAGTGGTATTTTCACTGGTGAAAGCCGAGTAGCGAATGCTGTAGTGTATGAAGCTCCAGCTATTGCCTTGCCTCAAGGTGCTATTAAAGTGAATGCTTTATTGGCAACTGGTGAAAATTCAGGAATTAAATCTGATAAAGGTGTAGTTAAAACTGCAAATCGTGGTTTAGGTGATGCTTGGTCTGCTTCTGTAGTATATGACAGCCCAGTAGTTGTAGCAGGTGTTGCTTATGACAAAGCAATTCCGACTAACTTCTTAGGGCGCGGTTTTGATAATGCTTCTGCTCCAGAAGTAACGGGCGGTACTTTATTTGCTGCTGCAAATACCATTCGTGCAATTGGCCGTGTAAATCTAGATGGTGGTTTAGCGCTTAAAGCTCTTTATCAAACTTCAGAAGTGGCGGATGTGGATGCAGCTTCTAAAGCAGTTGATTTGCTTATTGATGATGCTCAAGGTTGGTTAATTGGTGCTGAATATAATCTTCCAAATGCAAAAGCTTGGACAGTTAAAGGTCAATACAGCCAAAACATTACAAGCTTCAAAGATAATACTGCCGATTATGAAGCACAGCAGATCTTTGTTGGTGCAGATTACGCATTTAGTAAACAAGTGAAAGCATATGGTTATGCCGGTTATCTAACACTTGAGCGTGGTTCTTTAGAAACTAAACAACCAGTTGTTGGTACAGGCTTAGAATACAAATTCTAATTTAGATTTTGTACTCTAAGAAAAGGCGATGCTTTGGCATCGCTTTTTTTATGCTTAAAACAACAAAACTTAGCAATTTTATGTCTGATCTAACGAGTTTCGGACTGTTACCATGATTGAAAGTTTCAGCATTTCGTTTTGAAAATTATGCCTATTCAAGCCGTTTTATTTGACCTCGACAATACCTTGACCCATCGTGATCTGACTGCACAGGCTTATAGCCGTTATCTGGCAGAATACTATGCGCCCGCATTGGCACAGGTCGAGCCTGAAAAAATTATCGAGATTGTACGACGTATCGATAATGGCGGTTATCCTAAAAAGGAATTGCTGACGCATGGCAGTATTGGAGCTTCGGCTGCCTATGCGTTGTTACAAGAACTACACTGGTTAAATCCCCCGAGTATAGATGAACTAGCCCATTTCTGGTTTAGCCAGTTTGGCCGTTTCGCCGTAGAAATGCCGGCAGCAGAGCAAGTATTAACGCAGCTGAAAGATGAGGGTTATCAGCTCGCCATTGTTTCCAATGGCGGACATGACACCCGTTTAAATACGATTCGGGGTTTGGGTATTGAACCTTATTTTGATGAGATCATCAGTTCGGGGCTGGTAGGTTTTAACAAACCACAGCCGGAAATATTCCAGATCACTGCAGAGCGTCTAGGCGTGCAACCTGCACAGTGCCTATATATTGGCGACCATCCGGTCAATGATGTACAAGGAGCTAAAGAGGCCGGAATGTATGCATTATGGATGCAAGGTTTCCATCCGGATGCCGAACATATTCAGCATAGAATTCAGCATCTGCCGGAAATTTTTGCCCATTTGCAGTTACTGAATCAGACTTAAGTTATTCTTAAACAGTCAATCGTTTCGGTCCATTGCGCAGAATCACAGCGCGGACATTGCTGGTCGGCATGTGAAAGGGTTTGTACCTGTCCACAGTAAATGCAGGCATATAATTGCCCGGCCTTGACCTGTTGGACTATAGAGCAGGTTTTAGGAAAAAGTGGCAGCCCAGGCCGAACCTCATCCGATTTGAAAAACAGGATACTGAACTTACCGTCAGTTTCCAGTAAACCGGTGCGTACCTGACCGAGATGTTCTACGCCTTGCTGGCGCATTTCGGCAAAGAATTCATCATGTGACATCTTACCTTTTTTAATTTCTTCAACGACCAGCACGCCATCTTCTACGATATAAATCGGTTTACCTTCCAGTAGGTCTTCAAACCACTGATATTTCATCATAAGCCAAGTGGTCAGACGGTACATGATAATAATCACCGACATCACCAGAACTGCCTGAATCAGGGGAATATCTTCAGTAAACATCGGGTCACCAGCAATCGAACCCAAGCTCAAAATGATAGCGACTTCGAAGATAGAAAGTTGACGTACCCCACGTTTTCCGGTCAGACGCAAAAACAGGATAATCATCGTGTACATCAGGGCACAACGCAGCAAAATTTCTGCGGTAAATTCCCAAGTGGTGTCATGTATAAATATCGTGGCCCAGTCCATTTAAATTCTTTATCCTCATTTTTCTCTTTGGCTCGAGTCTAGCAATATCAGTATTTTATTTGCTGCTGTGATTGTGTAAGTTTATGAATAAAAATAGATTCTATTTAAAAAAGAGCTTGAACTTAAAAATCTAGCTATTTGATCTATTGAAAATAAGATAGAGATTTCATGTAAATAATGCATAAAAAATCAGCAGATTAAATTTGAAGAAGATCACATTCTTTTTTGGCTGTTTTTAAATCTATAAAAGTATTATCCATTTGAAATCTACCAATATATATTCTGAATAATGTGTTTTGAAGAACTAGGAGTGTTTAGAAATTTGTAAGCAAATCACTTCATCTCTATAAAAATCTGTAGTTTGTGGCCTGAAAAATAGAGTGATTACACCAGGTTAATAAACTGTTTTTAAATTAAAAATTGTGATTTTGACTTCCAACAAGGGATGTATTGTGAAAAGAATATTCACGCTTTTAACGGTTATGGGTTTAAGTACAGCGGTCTGGGCAGATGCGGATTGGGATTATACTCAGCCTGAGCAATGGTCGACTTTGAGCCAGAAATATTCGGCCTGTAATGGTCTGAACCAGTCACCAATCAATATTGAGCGAACAGTGAAAGCAGAACTGGAACCGCTCAAGTTCAGCTATAACACCATGATTCATGCGATCGAAAATAAAGGTCATACTGTCCAGGTGGATTTTGCGCAAGGTGGTGAATTGCAGCTGGATGGCGATACCTTTGTACTGAAGCAGTTTCATTTGCATAGTCCAAGTGAAAACCTGATTAAAGGCAAAAGCTATCCACTGGAAATCCACTTTGTCCATGCCAATGCCAAAGGTGAGCTGGCTGTCGTGGGGATGATGTTCGAGCAGGGCGCAGAAAGCCAGATGCTCAAACGCATGTGGAACCGTTTACCGAAAAAGCAGGGTGAGAAAGTGGTTTTGAAAACGCCACAAAATGTGAATCAGATGTTGCCTAAGAATCTGGATTATTATCGCTTTAGCGGCTCGCTGACCACACCTCCGTGTTCGGAAGGCGTACGCTGGCTGATTCTGAAAGATATTCAGCAGGCTTCTGCCAAGCAGATTTCGGAATTTGCCAAACTGATGGGACACCCAAATAACCGTCCGGTGCAGTCCTTGAATGGCCGTGTAGTGTTAGAATAATCAATATGAGAGCGAAAAAGCAGACTTTGGTCTGCTTTTTTTTAATTCTGATACAAATTTCGAAAGGGCACACTGAAAAGGACTTTGTGACGAAAGCTGAAAGACTTAATATGGATATTATTTCTTCTTTGACCTTCTCCTGCCATGCTCTTTGACTTGAAAACTATGATTCAGCCATTCACAGCGCTTTCGCCACAGCAGAAGAAGCTGGATCATCTGATTGATAAAATCGAGCAACAGAAACAGGAATTACTCCAATGGCAACAGGCTGAAGAAGATCTGCAGCAATATACGCATAAAACCTTCATGCCGGTCTACCATGAATTGCATGGCATACTGTTCAAGCAGCTGGAACAGCTCTGGAAGCATCTGCAGGAAACCACATTTTCCAAGGCAGAATTGGTAGTGCTGGATGAAAAGATTCAGTACCTTGCAAATTATCTAAAAGACTCTCAGGCGATGTCGATGCAAGAAGCCCATAAGGTGAATGAAATCTTCACTTATTATCAGCAACGTGCCGAGCATGCCCAATTCAGAAAAAGCCAAAAGAAAATAAATGAACTGGAAACATTTTTTAAGAATGAGCATCCCTCAGATCTTGCAGATGCAGAAGTATTTGAAGAATGGGAATCAGATCATTTTCAGCAGGCACGTGAGCAAGCCAGATTAAAACGCCAGCAGGAAAAACAGGAACAGGCAACAGCAATGGCAGAGCAGTCATTGAAAACCGTATATTTAAAAATTGCTGCCATCATTCACCCTGACCGTGAAGTAAATGATGTCAAAAAAATCAAGAAAACTGAATTATTGCAACGTGCCAATGAGGCTTATGCAGAGCAAGATCTGTTTACGTTACTGAGAATGCAATTGCAGATCGAGCAAGATCAGGATGTTTCAAAAAAAGGTTTAAATGCGGAACAACTCAAGTTTTATCAACTGGCTTTGGATGCACAGAGCCAGAAATTACAAGAGCAGATTAATACATTGATTCATAGATTGGTCTGGTCTTCAAAAACCAGAATTGCAGTAAAAAAGGCAAAAGGGAAAGTTCAAATTGCTGACTTGTATAAGCAGATTGACGAAGATACTTCAGCCATCAAACAGCAGATTAAAGTAGAAAAAGAACGCCTGATGTATATCAAGAAGGTGAGTGGCTTGGAGATGTTTTTAAGACATGGGATGCTTTAACTTCTTATTCGTATAATAACTCTAGATTTAATAATGAAAATTCCCTCTCCTAAAAGGAGAGGAAAATAAGTTTTTGAATTTACAAGGTTCAAATATGTAGTTTATTTATTGAAAACCAATTTTTTCTTTAATAAATTTAGGTAAAAACTCTGGGTTTGGTGGGATATCCTTTCCAATTTTAACTTCAACTTTTTGTTCAATTCTATCAATCAAGGAATTATTGTGATTTTTTATTAAGTATGCCTTTAATTTATCACATAATCTTTGAGAGAAAATTGAGTTAAAGAATCTTTCTATAAATAGACAAATAGTATATTTATTTTCTTCAGTTAAAGTTAGAGGGAATTTTAATTGCTTAGCTTCTTCATGATTTGCATTATATTTAATCATATAGAGTAAATTTAATTGCTTTCTTTGTACTACTTGGATTTTGATATATTCATCAAGTAATTCATATAAATTATTTGCTAATTCATCACTATAAATACTTTTCTCAATTAATTTGTCTATCTGACTACATAAAATAGCTGAAAAGCTCATAAAATCTATGTCATTTATATATTTACAATGGTCTTGTACAAGTAGAGAGAAGTTTGGACTTTGTTTAAATATTAAGTCTAAAAGATACTCATTAAAATCCATCGGTAATGGGGTTATGAGATAATTTTCTTCTAACGTTTCTTTTAGAAAATCAATTATATCAGGAATTGAAAATCCTAAATTATCAGTTAAACCAATTTCATCTAAAAGTTCACCAATATCATCATATGTTTTTGGAGTTTTAATTAAGTTAAGAGACATACGACATTGGTTGTATTCTTTTAATAAATTAAAACGAGAAGGGCAGTTCATTAAAGATTTTAGAAATTTTTCAATTATTTTCGTATCGTGATATATATAACATAGATTACCAATTAGAGTTAATATCCGCTTTTTTTGCAAATGATCATAAAAATTAAAAGTAATAAGATTTTCTAATATTTGGTCAAGATTTTCTAATAGATATGTAGATTTATCTTTATTATCACAAATGTAAATTATCTTTATAGATTCTATAATATTTTCATAAATATTGGCACAGTTGATGAGATGAGTAAAATGAAATACTATTCTAGAAAAATTATTGTATATGTGTGTTGAATATTCAAAATTGTATTTTATTATGCTTATTGATTTTATGTATTCAATAAATTCTTTAATATTCTTTTTTCTATTTCTTTGCTTTTTAGTAATTTTCTTAAATATCTTATTTCTATTTGATTCATATTCTTCATAATGTAATGGTTGTGGAATTTCTCTTTCTAAAAAAATTCTTGGTGTATTTGCTAATAAGCTGAAAATTTCATGTTCGAATAAAATAACAGTAGGAATTCGATTAGAGGTTAACTTAATGTTTAAATTTTGGATGTCTTTTTCAATTGTAAAATGATCTTCGCCTGTAAGTAAACTAACTTTATTTTCTAGTAGGTCCGTATCTAACTTGGTCAAAGGTAATTTTTTTCTATCGAATTCATAATCTATCATCATAGTAGATTGTACAATAGGATAGGATAAAACATGTTTGTGACTAAAAGCTTTGCCATTATTTCCTGTATATGGCTGTGTCCATGTTGGAAAGCATGAAGCAATATTCTTATCATCATGTACAAAATACATCAGACGTATAATTTTAGTTGGATCTGATTGAATATTACAGTAACCGATTAATTGATCATTTTTAGATTTTTCCAAATCTAAATTTTCTAAACCTTCTTTTATATACTCAATTAATTTTGTTTCATCTGTGTCTTCGGGAAATAAAGTTTTCCATAGATAACCAGAAATATAATATTTATCTACTGCTAGAGTTGCTGATGCAGCACGTTTATTGAATAAGGTTCTTGGTAATTTCGCTGTTAATACGCCATTTTGTAATTCTCGAACATAGAACCAATCCTCATGTAAGGAGGAATTGTAGTTGTATAAGTGCGCTATAGTTGGGTGGTTTTTTAAGAACGACTCAAAGCCATTTTTAATATGTAATCCACCAGTTAAAATTGACTTTGTTTGACCATTTCCAATCGGTTGAGTGGCAAATTCACCATCAATAATATGTTTTAAAGCTCTCTCGGATAAATAATATTTTTTCCCGTTTACTGCATCAAATTCTAAAGTCATAATTAATATAAAGGGCTGAATAATCAGCCCTTTATACTACAAGTTATCTCAAATTAACAACACATTAAAGCGCTGCAATTTGCTCCATATTCGCTTTAATTTTCGCTAACTGATCAGCAAACTCAGCAAGTTTCACTTTCTCGCCTTCAACCACAGCCGCAGGTGCTTTTGCTACGAAACCTTCATTCGAAAGTTTAGTCGCAATTTGGTCATGCTGTTTTTGAACCTTGTCTAAGTCTTTTTGTAGACGACCCAATTCCGCTTTAGGGTCAATTAAACCCTTCATTGGAACGTATACAGACACGTGACCAACGACAGAAGAAGAAGACAATGGTGGTTGTTCGCCATCAGCCAAGAAGGTGATGCTTTCAACTTTTGCCAATGCTTTAAACAACGGTTCAATACGTGCAATCTGTGCTTTTTCAGCATCAGTGGTATTTTGCAGTAGAACAGGCAACAAGCGCGCATTCCCTAGACTCATCTCACCACGGATGTTACGCACCGCACCAATCAAACCTTGCAGCCATTGCATATCTGCTTCAGCCTGATCATTAATCAATGCTTGCTCAGCAACAGGGTACGGCGCCAACATAATGGTTTCGCCAGTAATACCGAGTTTCGGCGCAAGCGTTTGCCAGATTTCTTCAGTCAGGTAAGGCATTAACGGATGTGCAAGACGTAAAGACGCTTCCATCACCGAAAGAAGAACACGACGTACTTCAGCTTTACGCTCTTCAGACACATTTTCATCGTTCAGAACCGGTTTGGTTAATTCAACATACCAGTCACAGTATTCATTCCAGATGAACTCATAAATCGCTTGCGCAGCCAGATCTAAACGGTAGGTTGCAAATGCTGTTTGCACCGCTTGTTCCGCTTTTTGCAGACGGCTTACGATCCATTGTTCAGGCAATTCCCAAAGGTCTTGACGTGCTTCTGAACCAATAGTTTGACCTTCGACATTCATCATCACGAAACGTGTTGCGTTCCAGATTTTATTGGCAAAGTTACGGTAACCTTCAACACGTTTCATGTCGAACTTGATGTCACGACCAGTGTTGGCAAGCGCACAGAAGGTGAAACGAACCGCGTCTGTACCGTAAGATTGAATACCTTCAGGGAATTCTTTACGGGTTGATTTTTCAATCTTCGCTGCTTGTTTCGGGTTCATCAAACCTGTTGTACGTTTTTGTACTAAGGTTTCAAGATCCACACCATCAATCAAGTCTAATGGATCAAGTACGTTACCCTTAGATTTAGACATCTTCTGACCTTCGCCATCACGTACCAAACCGTGAACGTACACGGTTTTAAACGGCACTTGTGGCGTACCATCTTCATTCTTCATGAAGTGCATGGTCAGCATGATCATACGTGCCACCCAGAAGAAGATGATGTCAAAACCAGTGACAAGCACATCAGTCGGGTGGAAGGTATTTAAGAAGTAGTTGGCTTTGTCTTTCGCTTCGTCGCCAGTCCAACCTAAAGTTGAGAATGTCCAAAGACCTGAAGAGAACCATGTATCCAATACGTCTTCGTCTTGGTTTAATTGAACATCGGCAGGGATGTTGTTTTTCGCCCGAACTTCAGCTTCATCACGGCCAACATATACATTGCCTTCCGCATCGTACCAAGCAGGGATACGGTGACCCCACCACAATTGACGCGAGATACACCAGTCTTGAATGTTGTTCATCCACGCCATGTACATGTTGTTGTACTGTTCAGGCACAAACTTAATGCGACCATCCTGCACCGCTTCAATCGCAGGTTTCGCAAGCGGTGCAATTTTTACATACCATTGATCTGTCAATAGAGGCTCAACAATCACGCCTGAACGGTCACCGCGAGGTGGTTTTAATGTGTAAGGTTGGATCTGATCTAACCAGCCTTCAGTTTCAGCTTGTTCAACGATCTTCTTACGTGCTTCAAAACGTTCTAAACCAATGTAATCTGCAGGCGCAGGAATGGTTTTAGAAATTTGCTCGCCCGCTTTCGCGATGTATTCAAACTCAGCCAACACTTCAGCATTTTTGTTGAAAATGTTGATGATTGGCAATTCGCAACGTTTACCCACTTCATAGTCATTGAAGTCGTGTGCAGGGGTGATTTTCACACAGCCTGTACCGAATTCTTTATCGACATATTCGTCTTTAACGATTGGAACCGCACGACCAGTGATTGGCAGGATGATGTTCTTGCCAACAAGCGCAGCATAACGTTCATCATCAAGTGCAACGGCAACAGCTGTATCACCAAGTAGTGTTTCAGGACGTGTTGTAGCTACTACGATGTGATCTTTACCATCATGCGTGCGCAATGATTTGTCTTCAAAGAAGTATTTGAAGTGCCAGAGTGAACCTGCTTCTTCTTTATCAGACTCAACTTCCAGGTCAGAAAGGGCAGTTTGCAGTTTTGGATCCCAGTTCACCAGACGTTTGCCGCGGTAGATCAGGCCTTCTTCGTGAAGTTTTACAAACACTTCTTTTACTGCGTTTGATAAACCATCATCCATCGTGAAGCGTTCACGTGACCAGTCAACCGAAGAACCTAAGCGACGGATTTGACGGGTAATGTTACCGCCAGACTGTTCTTTCCATTCCCAGACTTTTTCGATGAACTTTTCACGACCCAGGTCATGACGGCTAACCCCTTGTGCACCCAGCTGACGCTCAACCACCATTTGCGTTGCAATACCTGCGTGGTCAGTACCCGGTTGCCAAAGCGTATTTTTACCAGACATACGGTTGAAACGCGTCAAGGCATCCATGATGGCATTGTTGAAACCATGACCCATGTGCAGGCTACCAGTGACGTTTGGTGGCGGAATCATGATACAGAAAGATTCGCCTTTTTCAGACGGCTTAAAGTAACCACGCTCTTCCCAAGTTTGGTACCATTTTTTCTCGATCTCGGTCGGATCGTAGGTTGTCGCGATATTTTGCGCTGAGTCAGTCATAGTCTAAACAGATCAAAAGTGAATGAAAAATTGGATCTATTGTAGCAAAAAAAATAGTGCATGCGGCAGCTTAACCAAATGCAAACTTTAGCCAATTGGCATGTATAGCAACTCATCGTATGATAGATTGATAAAAAAACGCGACTCATCGCAGCATATCAAAAAGGATAATAAGATGAGCTATAACATTTCCCTGAAGCTTCAACCCGAAACCCATCAGCGCTTTAAAGACCTTCATTCCAGATTAAATGCCGGCGAGCGAGACAGTCTTGCCAGACCCTTAGGTGAAAATCTGGCCGATATGGCCTGTGAAATTATTGACCAGATTTTCGGTCAGGTGGTGCAGTTGGCCAATTCACCGGACAGCGAGTCCGAAAAAGTGATTCAGCAGATTATGCATAACACCCGTAAATATATGCCGTGGTCGGTTTCGTTGTTTGGCAATGAGCGTCTGATGCCTATGGTGAACTATTTGCATCGTATGACCTATGAGCATCAAGGTGATGCTTTTGTTCGATATCCGGTGGTAAATTGCTGGTGATGGAGTTGCTCGGCTGTATTGACCAGATGAAAAATGGTAATCATCAATATGTATCACCCGCTTTAAAAGCCTTTACTCAGGTGGTCGATCAAGGGGTGACACATCTGATCCGTGAACCGAAAAAAATGTTGAAATTTAATGTGGTGGTCGATAAAACCTTGAATGGGGGGATTCATTTAACCACCCAGTTAGGCTATAAACGTTTTGACAAGCTCGGTAGCATCTATGATGCCGATACGATGAGTTATTATTTTGAGCATTTGCTGGCATTTCTGGAAGATGAAATGCAGCACCATATTCATTAAAACAAGGGAAAGAGGATTTCATGGCGAAAGTTGAAGACTTAAATGGAAAAGTGGTCTGGATTACCGGCGCATCTTCAGGGATTGGCAAGGCGATTGCCCAGCAATGTGCTGCACTTGGGGCACAGGTGGTACTGACTGCACGTCGGCATGCAGAACTGGAAAATGTTCGCCAAAGTCTTGCTCATCCAGATCAGCATATTTCAGTCATTGCCGATATCACCGATGAAAGTCAGGTTCGTCATGCTTATGAGCAAGTTTTGCAACAAAAAGGCCGGATTGACTGGCTGATTAATAATGCAGGTTTAAGCCAACGTGCCCTGATTCAGGACACCACCATGCAGACTGAACGTGCCATTATGGAAGTTGATTATTTCTCGCAGGTGTTTCTCACCAAAATGGTATTGCCGACCTTTCTGGCACAAAAGTCCGGTCGTATCGTCTTTATTTCCAGTGTTGCAGGTTTGCTGGGTACCCAGTATCGCGCTTCCTATTCCGCAGCCAAAGCAGCGATTCATATGTGGGCCAACAGCTTGCGTGCTGAAGTCGCAGATCAGGGTGTGCATGTCTCGGTGATTTTCCCGGGCTTTGTTCAAACCAATGTCTCGCTTAATGCTTTAAATGGGGAAGGCAAACCGCAAGCCAAGCAAGATGAAGCGATTGAAAATGGTCTGTCGGCAGAAGATTTTTCCCGTCAAAGCGTACAAGCCTTGCAGTGTGGCGAAGAATATATCGTGATTGGTGGCAAGAAAGAAAAACTTGGCGTGCTGGTTTCACGTATTTCACCCAAGGTGCTATACAAAATGATTCGCAAAACCAAGGTCAAATAATTTAAAGCCTGATCAAATTCAGGCAATTTTCTCTTGAGCGAATTGAACCTGATTACGGCCCATCTGTTTGGCCTGATACATGGCATGATCAGCCGCTAAAGTGGCTTCTTTAATCTGATTAGGATGATTGAAGAAGCTGACTCCGATACTGATGGTTAAATAAATATGCTGCTGTTCATGATGTAATGGGGTTTCTTCAAGCTGCAACCGGATCCGTTCAGCAATTTTAAAGGCGGCATCTTTTTGAATGTCATGCAAGACGAGCAGAAACTCTTCACCACCAATACGTGACACTTGGTCTTTGTCCCGAATATTGGCTTTAAATATCTGACTGATATGTTGTAAAATCAGATCACCGACCTGATGTCCATAATGATCATTAACTGCTTTGAAATGATCTAAATCTGCCATCAAAACTGCATGCTGTAAGGCAGGATTAGGATCTATTTTTTGAATATAGGCTTCAAAGCCACGGCGGTTTAATAATCCGGTCAGCGGGTCGTGATGGCGCTCCCGTTGCAACTTTCGCACCAGATCCAAAATTGCACAGCCAATGAATAAACCTAAAAAGATCAGATCAATCAGCAGCAGGAGCAGCTGTGTAAATGCCCATGCCGGTTCGTAATGGGCGACAAACCCCTGATCCTCAAGCAAAACAGAGAACAGCAAAGCACGTCCCATGATGATGAACGTGGTCGCGAAGGTAAAAATTTTCAGGTAACTGTCGATACGTAAGCGTGTACTCGTCCGAATAAAGGCAATCGGGCGATGCAAATAAATTGCCGCAGTAATGACCAATAATCAGCAAACGGACAGTCTGGTCAGCAGTCACTTGGGTAAAGTAGTAAATGCCAAACGCACCCAAGGCAATCAGGTAAATATAGTTTGGCCATACATAGTCGATTTTTAAACGCTCATAAATGGCTTTGCTGTGAAAGGTACAGGACAAGAAGTAAAGAGCAGCAATGAAACTGGAGATTTCAACTAAAACTGCTGCAGATAAAACGGTATTGAGTAATATCGTCACGCCAATCAGAATCAGTGCATAAGCGTAAGATCTTAAATAATTGGGTAAGCCTTTATAATAGGAAATACTCAGCGTGATGATCCCCAGGCTCGACATGATGCTGGGCACGAGTAGACTGTAAAAATTCAAATCCGGGATCAGCGTGTTAGATTATAATGTGAGCAGGTGGGTGAATAATATCATTTATTGCGATGAAAAATATAAATAAAATGGATAATCAAACTAATCGAAATGACCTGTTGAACCGCTCGATATTTTATAAAAACTCAAAAAAATAATATCAAAATTCCTCTCACGCCTGATGATCATGGAGCTGAAAAGGCATTTGTTTTAGTCCAAATCGATGGACGTATTTATAAAATGCTACCAATTTGGACTTGTAGTTTTATCCTGAAAATTTAAGGTGGAAACAGGATGAAAATATAAAGGATCTATCTGAATGAAAACCCCGGTGCCCGATTATCTCCAGCATGTATTAACGGTCTGTCATGATAATGATCAGGGCGCTTTGGCTGACTATATCCCTGAACTGGCAGCGGTAGATCCAAACAAGTTCGCTTTGGCGCTGACCACGGTGGATGGCACGATTTATTCCACGGGAGATGATGAAACCGAATTTACCATGCAGTCGATGTCCAAGCCTTTTGCCTATGCCTTGGCATTGCAGCATTTGGGAATTCCAGCAGTACTGGAAAAGGTCGGCGTTGAACCTTCAGGAGAGGCTTTTAATCAGATTTCGCTAGATAAAGAAACCAATCTTCCTAAAAATCCAATGATTAACTCGGGTGCGATCACTACGCATTCTTTGATTCCGGTACAAAAAGGCATTTCACGTGCGGAATGCTTACGCCGTTTTTTAAGTGAGCTGGCAGGACGTCAACTGGAATTCGACAAGCAGGTGTATAAGTCGGAAGTCAAAACTGCATTCCGGAACCTGTCGATTGGCTATATGCTACGTACCGTAGGTGTGCTGGATTCGGATCCGGTAGAAATCGTCAATGGATACATCAAGCAATGTGCGATTAAAGTGACGGTCAAAGATCTGGCAAATATCTGTAGTGTGCTCGCCAATGGCGGTGTTCAGGCCAAAACGGGCAAACAGCTGCTAGAGCGTGATGTGGTGCGCCAAGTGCTCAGCGTGATGATGACCTGTGGCATGTATGATGCGGCGGGTGACTGGCTGACGACGGTGGGCATTCCTGCCAAAAGTGGTGTATCGGGCGGAATTATCGGGGTATTGCCTGGGCAGGTGGGAATTGTGGTTTTTTCTCCTAAAATTGATGAGCATGGGCATAGTGTACGTGGCGTGGATATTTTTGAGCGTTTGTCGCGGGACATGGGCTTGCATCTGATGGAAGGGACGCCATCGGCACAGACCATTTTGCAAAGTCGTTATACTGTAGGTAAGAACAATGACATTGTCGTGTATGAGCTGCGCGGTGTATTGCAATTTACAGAATCCGAAATGTTGCTGCGAATTTTGCAGGATGAGCCAGACGCTCAAACACGTATAGTCATAGACCTGACCAATTTGACTTTGATTCATGATGTGGGTGCACGCATGTTATTTGAAGGTGTCAAACGTTTACAAGCGAATGGGCACAAAGTGGTGGTCATTGACTCAGAAGGCGTATTGGGTGAAGAACAGGTAAAAGGCAATAAGCGGGTAGTGGTGACAGAAGAGTTAGAGCGCTATTTAGAGAAGTTTAGTTAAGCCATACTTATAGAGATGAGTATGCCTTTCATTATTTGTGCTTTTAAACTTGCTCAGTAGAGGAAATGAAATTTGAAAAAAGCCCCGAACAGTGTCGGGGCTTTTTTTTAAATCTTGCAAAGCTTATTTAATATGCTCGGCAATGTCCGTAAAGATCACGCCTAAGCCATATGCACCAGCATCCGGATAGCCTAAGCTACGATCACCGACCGTACCGGCACGGCCCATACGCGCTACGATCTCTTTGGTAGATTCTGCACCTTTTACCGCAGCCGCTGCACCCAAGACAAAGTTTTCTTTAAACGTCTTGTCGGTATTGGCTGACCAAGAGTCTGCGCAAGGTACAAGTGCATCAATAAGGGTTTTGTCACCGACCACAGCACCACGACCAAATGAACGCTCACCAGTCACTTGAATACCTTTAACCGCAGCTTGCAGCATCTCGGCAAAATCTGCCACGCTTAGGGTTTGTTTCCCCTGAATGGCTTTGCTGGCTGAACGGAAAGCAGAACCCCAAATTGGCCCTGACGCACCGCCACAATGTTCCATAATAATCATGGAACTATTCAGCAGGAATTCATCCATGTGCTGCGCTTGAATCAGGCTTTGCCATTCGCGTTTCAGTTGTTTAAAGCCTTTGGCGACGCTCATACCAAAATCGCCGTCACCTGCATGGGCATCCAGCTCGCAGAATGGCACTTCGTTTTTGATGATGCAGGCCGCCATCACATCGACCACATAACGCATGTTTTCAATCGTGAATTGCTCGTTCTGAATTTCAGCATGTTCTGCTTGGGTTTCAACTTCGGTATTGGCGGTTTGTTTTGCTGCTGCATCTTGTGCTGCAAATTCAAATGGTAGTGCAGGTGAGCCATCAAGCTTTAAGGCAGGGGTATTGGCTTCCGCATCCAGATAGGTTTTCAGTTCATCATCCCCAGCAAGTAATGAGACCGATGCGCCATTCATGTCGATACTGGTCATGTAGTTGCCAACAAATGTACGGTAAATCTTGATGCCTTTACGTGCCAGATGTTCGCATACATCATTGTTAAACACATACAGTTCTTGCATTGGCGTTGAACCAAAGCCGTTGACTAGAACAGCAACTTCAGTCAGATCAGGACGGTCCAGAAACAGGTCATCGATAATACGTTGTGCCAGCTCTTTGGATGGCAGGATTTTTTCACGACGGATACCCGGTTCGCCGTGGATGCCGACGCCGTATTCCATTTCATCATTCGCCAAGGTGAAGGTGGGTGTGCCTTTGGCAGGAACGGTACATGAGGTATAGGCGAAACCAAGACTAATCACGTTATCTGCTGCTTTTTGAGCCACGGCTTTGACTTTCGCAAGCTCTAAACCTTTTAATGCTGCTGCACCTGCAATTTTATGTACAAATACAGTACCCGCCACGCCACGACGACCAACCGTATAGAGGCTATCTTTAACGGCAATATCATCCGCCACTTTGACATAATCGACTTTAATGCCATCTTCTGCTGCCAAAGCTGCACCATTCTGGAAATTCATCATATCGCCAGAATAGTTCTTGATGATCATCAGCACGCCTTTGTCTGTGGCGACATGTTGCAGGGCTTTATAGACCTGAATTTGTGAAGGTGATGCAAATACATCACCGCATACGGCAGCGTCTAACATGCCAGTACCGACAAAGCCTGCATGTGCAGGTTCGTGACCACTACCACCGCCACTAATCAGTGCCACGTTATTGTGTTTTTGTTTACGTGAAATGATTTTATGCGATTCGGTAAATTGTAGTTCAGGGTGAGCAAGGACAAAGCCTTTGCACATTTCGACAACCAGATTTTCAGGGTTGTTGATGAGTTTTTTCATGGAGGAAGGCCTTCACGTATTCTGGGAGATGTCTAAAGTCTTATTATTATGGAAATGTTTGGAATTTGCTGACTTAAAAATGTAAAAACAGATGATTGATCCTAGACAGTATCGTGGACAACAAATCCCTCTAAATTCTTGAAATATTTCTGTTCAAAGGCTTCTGGGCTTAACCAGCCGTTTGCAGAATGTCTTCTGATTCGATTGTAATAAATCTCAATATAGTCAAACAAGACAGCATTCGCTTCTTTTCGAGTGGCAAATACACTGCCATGGACCACATGACCTTTCAATGTATGAAAGAAGCTTTCGGTCACTGCATTATCCCAGCAGTTTCCCCTGCGTGACATACTTTGAACGCAGTTATTCGTCAATAATAGCGCCCTAAAATCACGACTACAGTACTGTGAGCCTTGGTCCGAATGTACCATGACACCCATTGGATACCCCTGACGAGCCATTGCATAATGAAACGCATCACATACCAATTGACGGTCTATTCGATAGCTGGTTTGCCAACCGACAATACGACGGCTGAATAGATCCAGCATCACACATAAATACAGCCAACCTTGCTTAGTACGGATATAGGTAATATCTGTTGTCCAGATCTTATTGGGTTCATTGACCGTAAATTGACGATCTAACAAGTTAGGTGCTGTAGGCAAACGATGGTTTGAATCAGTCGTATGCTTGTATTTACGTGCAATCCTGCTACGTAAACCAAGCTT
>NZ_JALGQY010000031.1:0-35965 GCF_022809915.1 Acinetobacter lwoffii
TTAAAGCCTTCGACTTAACCTTCTTTTACATCAATAATGGCTTCATTTAATGTCAGCATACTTTTTAAAACACCACCAAAAAGGCTATGTTCTGAATGACATCGGCAAAAGTTCCTCCCAGATCATTAAGGAACTGGATATTGGGCAGATGGCCTTAAAAGTTTTCCAGAATAAAGCGCTGATTGGTCAATATATTCATAATCAGAAATGCCAGTTTAGTGGCAAGACCATCAATGACTGGTTATCCGATCCTGCCCAGATTGCCGAGTTTTTGCAGGTCATGATTGACAAAGGCTGGATCGTAAAAGATGCACCAGTGGAGCAAAGCCGTTTCTGGAAAATGATAGATCATCCGGAGGGTAAAATGTTTGGGGTCTTTAATGCGACCGAAAAACAGATTATTAAAGACTGGATTCAGGGCGCAGGCTTGGCAACTCGCCTGTCCTCACGTAGTGCAACCCCATCACAGGCAAAAATTGAACCTGCAATGAGCCGTATGGACCAGCAGCGCTTGAATCAGTTAAAAAGTCGCTTCATGCGCTGTGAAGGTGCGGAACAGAAAATTGATTTACTGATTCCTTATACTGCACCGCATATGCATCATACTGAAATTGGTTTATGGGCGACTCGTCAGTTAAGCCAGTTATTATTTCCTTTTCAGACCCAGGCGATGCATTATTCCTAAAGCACCCCTAAGTGCCAGAAATTAAAAAACCGGACATTTGCAGTGTCCGGTTTTTTAATAAAGATTAAGCCGATTTTCGCGAGTTTAATTGTCCCTTGATCACCGCTTTGACATTGCCTTTCAGATACTGCAAAAAGACCTTTAGTGGTGACAGCTTTGGATTAGGCTGCTTGCCTTTGGCAATTTCTTTAAACTGCGCGGCATACCAGATGATTTCCATAATCGCCATTTTGTCGACCATTGGAATACCGGTTTTAATTTTCTCAACCGCATAACGTACATCATGCCCTGCAACCAGACGATTGCCCAAGTCAGGTTCTACCGCAAAGGGACGTGCAATCCCGACAAAATCACAAGCACCACTGTCAAGCGCGGCATTCATGCCTTCAACAGTTCGGAATCCACCAGTGACCATGATATGGCACTTCACTTCCTGACGGATTTTTTCGGCAAAATCGAGGAAATAGGCTTCACGAGCAATGGTCGAGGCCTTGCGCTTGTCTGCTTTCACGCCGGCCATCGCAGGTGCTTCATAGCTACCACCTGACACTTCAATGATATCAATGCCTGCAGCGTCCATCGCCTTAAAGACATAGATGACATCTTCTTCGCTAATACCACCGCGCTGGAAATCAGCTGAATTCAGCTTGACCGAAATAATAAAATTTTCCGAAGTCGCAGCACGAACGGCCTGATAGGTTTGCAGCAAGAAACGGGTACGATTCTCAATACTACCACCCCATTGATCCTGACGCTTATTGGTCAGCGGTGACAGAAACTGGCTAATCAGATAACCATGTGCCCCATGCAACTGCACCCCCTCAAATCCTGCTTTTTCACAAATGGCAGCCGAAGTGGCAAAGCGCTGGATAATATCCAGGATTTCATCTTCACGCAGTTCCCGTGGGGTACCAAAGCTAACAGCCAGTGCCGGACTAAATGGCACTGCCGATGGTGCTACAGTTTCCCGATTCAAACCTTTCGGACACTGACGCCCCGGATGTGATAACTGGACCAGTTGTACCATGCCATGTTGTTTGCCTACGTCGGCCCAGACTTTGAGCTGTGCCAGATCGCGTTCTGTTTCTACCACTACGACGCCCGGTTCATTCTTGGCACGATAATCCACCATGACATTACCCGTAATAGCACAACCCAAGCCACCTTCGGCCCATGCTTCATACAACTTGAAATGTGCCTGATTGGGCTGGCCGGCATCATTGGCCAGTGCTTCACTCATGGCACCTTTAATGATGCGGTTTTTAAAAGTGATATTGCGAATTTGAATGGAATCGGCCAATTGAGTCATGATCTGTCCTGATACGTTACTTTTATTTTGTACTCGTTTATAACGTAAGCCAGAACAATTGACAATCAGTCTTGTCAAATTTACACAATTTTTATCTGCTTATTTTCTTATGGTTAAAGATTTTTGTGATTTAGTTTCTTGGATCAAAAGCATCCCGTACCGCTTCTCCCATATAGATCAGCAAACTCAGTACAATCGCCAAACTAAAGAATCCCGACAATGCCAGCCACGGCGCATTTAAGTTGTTTTTGGCCTGAAGCAAGAGTTCCCCGAGGGATGCCGAATCGGGTGGCAGACCATACCCTAAAAAATCCAGCGCTGTCAGTGCAGTAATATTGGCGGTTAGCATAAAAGGTAACTGTGACAGGCTAGAACCTATCACATTGGGAAGAATATGTTTAAACATGATCCGTCCATCCCCGGCCCCGATACTTCTTGCTGCCCAGACATATTCCAGATTTCTGGCGCGCAAGAACTCAGCGCGCACCATACTCACCAGTGTGGTCCAGCCAAATAACAGCATGATCAGAAATAGCCAGTAAATACTCGGGGTAAACAGACTGACCAGTACCATCACCATAAACAGCATCGGCAAACCGCTCCAGACTTCGAGTATGCGTTGTCCGATCAGGTCAATCCATCCACCATAATAACCCTGAATTGCCCCTACTAAAATTCCCAACGCCGCAGACAATAAAGTCAGAGCAAAACCAAACAGTAATGAAATCCTTAAACCATATAGAATCCGTGCCAGAACATCACGGCCCTGATCATCTGTTCCCAGCCAGTTTTGCGCACTCGGGGGCGATGGCACCGGTTCAGCCAGTTCAAAATTTGGCGTTTGATAGGAAAACGGAATGATGGGCCAGATCGCCCAGCCCTTTTCTGCAATCAGTTGCTGTACAGCGGGATCTTTATATTCTGCTTCTGTCTCAAATACCCCACCAAACGTGGTTTCTGGATAGGATTTCAGGATGGGCAGATAAAAAGCATGATCATATTTCACCAACAAGGGCTTATCGTTAGCAATCAGTTCTGCACCCAAGGAAATGATGAAAATAGCACTGAAAATAATGAAGCAGCCAAAGCCCAGCTTATGCTGCTTAAAACGTTGCCAGCGTACTTGCATCAAGGAAGACATTATTGTGATCCTCGACGTGAACTGAAATGAATTCTTGGATCAATCAGTTGATAGAGCAAATCGCTGAGTAAACGCAGTATCAGACCGAGCAAAGTAAAAATAAACAAAGTACCAAAAATCACCGGATAGTCACGCTGAATAATCGCCTCAAAGCCTAAAACACCCAAGCCATCCAGATTAAAGATAATCTCGATAAACAGGTTTCCCACAAAAAACACCCCGATCAGAACTTCAGGCAAACCTGCGATAAGCACTAAAATGGCATTCCGGAATACATGCCGATACAGCACTGCATGTTCAGTTAAACCTTTGGCCCGCGCAGCCAGGACATATTGTTTGCTCAGCTCTTCCACAAAAGAAAATTTGACCAGATAGGTCAAACTGGCAAATCCGCCAAGCACCATGGCCAACAGCGGCAAGGCCATATGCCAGAAATAATCCTGAATTTTCGCAAAGAATAAGAGTTCAGCAAAATTTTCAGAGCGAATTCCCTGCAAGGGAAACCAGTGCAGATAAGACCCACCAGCAAAAAATACGATGAGTAAAATGGCAAAAATAAAGGCTGGAATGGCATAGCCTACTGCCAACACTAGAGAGGTAGTCTGATCAAACAGACTGCCATGTTTTCGGGCTTTTCTAATCCCTAAAGGAATGGAGACCAGATAAATCAGCAAGGTACTCCACAGGCCTAAAGAAAGCGATACTGGCAATTTTTCCCAGATGAGTTCAGTCACAGGTTTGTCTTTGAAAAAACTCTGCCCCAGATCAAACTGCGCATAACGCGTTAGCATTTCCCAAAATCGAATATGCAGCGGCTGGTCAAAGCCGTACTGGATATTGATCTTCTCAAGCATCTCCGGTGTGAGGCCTTGCTTTCCCTGATACTGCAATCCGGTATGCGCCAAACTATTAACCTGTTGCGCCTGATAAATCGCCTGCTCCACCGGACCACCGGGTGCCAGCTGGATCACCATGAAATTGATCAGCAAAATGATCAGCAAGGTTGGAATCATCAGCAACAGACGTTTGAGAATATAAGTGCTCATGGCACTCCCTGATAGGCTTGGAGCTTAATGCTGTTTGAAATAATCAGCCACATGTCTGGCCTTTGCCGCATCGACCCACCAGTAATCAATCCCGGCGGAGAGTTTAGGTTTTCGTTGCGGCTGCTGATACATATTCCAGTAAGCATACCAGTATTCGCCCGTACCATAAGTCAGAATATGATAATAGCCTGCTCGCAGTAAACGGTCTAATGCTCGGGTACTATTCACCAGCTGTTCACGGTTTTGAGCCTGAATTCCCTGCTGAATGACGGCATCAATGGCCGGATTTCGAATGCCGGCATAATTATAATTACCTGGCTGCGTGGCGGCCTGACTGCCCCAGAACTGTTTCTGCTCCTGCCCCGGTGTCAGGGATTGCGGCATGGTATCAACAATCATATCAAACTGATAATTCCGCAGCCGTTCATAATATTGCGCGGTTTCTACCATACGAATGCTGGCCTGAATGCCCAAGCGTTTTAAATGACGTAGATATGGCATCAGATCACGCTGTTGCTCCGCCTGATGCAACAGGAACTCAATCTGTACCGGTTGACCCGCAGCATTGACCAACTTCCCCTGTTGATAACGATAGCCTGCCTTTAATAGCAATTGACGGGCCTTTAACAGATTGTTCCGGTTAAAACCGGAGGCATCTGACTGAGGATATTTCCAGTCCTGCAGTACAGCCTGACGTTGAACCGGATCAAGCTGCTTTAAATGGGGTTTTAAAATGTGCAGTTCTTGAATGCCTGGCCGTCCATGAGATGCAAGCTCGCTATTGGAAAAAAAGCTGTTCAGGCGCTGATATTCACCATAGAACATGGCTTTATTCAGCCATTCAAAGTCATAGGCAAAACTCAAGGCTTGGCGGAAACGGATATCGGCAAAAGGCTGACGGCGGGTATTGAATATCAGACTCTGGGTCGGAATCGGGTTGTGATGCTGAAAGCGGTAACGCTGCACCTGTCCTTGCCGAACGGCGGGAAACTGGTAGTCTTTCACCCAGCGGTTGACCTGTTTTTCCTCATGCAAGGTAAATTGGCCCGACTTGAAAGCTTCAAACTTGATTTCAGGACTACGATAATAACGATACTTGATCCGGTCAAAATTATAACGCCCGCGGTTGACCATCAAGTCTTTGCCCCAGTATCGGGGATTGCGTTTGTAGCTAATACTACGTCCAGCATCTATGTGTTCAATGACATAAGGCCCTGAACCCAGCATCGGTTTCAGCGTCAATTCTTTAAAATTACGTTTTTGCCATTCCTGTTTAGAATAAATGGGCATCTGCGCGACAATCATCGCCATTTCCGGATTATGTCCAGATTTAAAATGCATTTTGATCTGTAAAGGTGACAGGACTTCCAGCCGGTTTAAATCAGCTAGATACATTTGCAGGCCAAAATTGGACTGGGTCTGAAACAACTCAAAACTGTATTTGACATCTTGCGCAGTCACCGGCTGGCCATTGCTAAACCGTGCTTTGGGATTTAAATGAAAAATAATAAAGGCAGTTTTCTTGGGGTCAAAACTGACTTTTTCCGCCAGCAAAGGATAGTACACACCGGGCTCATCCAGTGACTTGGACAGCAAACTGTCAAAAATATAGTTGCCCCCCTCAGTGACATTGCCCTTGCCATTCATGCTGTTCAAATTATCGAAACTGCCATCAGCTGCCAGAATCAGCGTACCGCCTTTCGGTGCTTGCGGATTGGCATAAGGCAGGGATTTGGCCTGGGCATATTTCGGCTGGCTATGTAGTGCAATATATGGGGTGGCGATCAGGGCTGCCCAACTGCTACTTACGAGCAGCGGGGCTAGCCAGATCAACCTGAAAGTTTTAAATAAATGCGCGAATCTCATGATCCATTCATTAATTCGGCACTTTAATCACATCACCAATACGCAATTGTGTATTTGGTTTGAGATCATTCATTTCCGCCAGTTCATTGCTGTTCAGACCATAACGTGAAGCCAGACCGATTAAGGTATCACCGCGTTTGACTTTATAATCCGTCACCAGTTTTGGAATCTGGATCGTTTGACTGACACGCAATCCTGCGCGTGGACTCAAATTATTTAACTGAGCCAGGTCGGTCACGCTTATGCCTAAACGGCTGGCAATTACATTCAGGGATTCACCGGATTTTACCGTATAGGATTCAGTTGCCTTAGAAGCTACAGGCTTAGCTGCCACTTTCACGCCTTCAACTTTTTTATCTGCCGGAAAGTCACCCTCAATTTTTAAACGCTGACCAATACGCACTGTGCTATTGGTATTCAGGCCGTTCAAATCTGCCAGATATTGCAGTTGTAAATGATACTGACGTGCAATAGAGCTTAAGGTTTCCCCTGACTTCACCACATGCGAATCCGATTTTGTATTCTTGACCGCAGTTTCCGCGACCACTTCACTTACCGGTTCTGTCACGTCACCACTCAGTTTCAGACGCTGCCCCACTCGCAAACCTGCATTACGTGACATGCCATTCAGGCTCGCCACCTGGTCCATTGACAAATTATATCTTGCGGCAATACCGGTCAGCGTATCACCCGATTGAACCGTATAGGTTTCAGGGATTTGACTGCCGGCTGGAATCTTGATGGTCTGACCTATACGTAAACCACTATTGGCAGACAACCCATTCAGTGCAGCCAGTTCAGAGACACTCAGCTTGCTTTGACTGGCAATGCTATACAGTGTTTCACCGCGTTTGACCTGATAGTTTTCAGTTGCAGTCTGATCGACTTTAACATTTTCAAACTTCTGTTCAGTTTTCTGGTTAGATGTTGTTAGCCCTTCAACTTCCTGAAGTGGTACATTGATTTTCTGTCCCACCATCAGACTGCTACCGGCAGTCAGACCCGACGTTAATGATGCCAGTTCGGTATTTGAAAGCCCGTAACGATCGGCAATCAGTTTCAGATATTCACCGCGTTTCACCGTATAAGATTTGGTCTGAACCTTGGCAGTTTCAGCTTTTTTAATCTCTTCAGCTTTAGATTTAGAGGCAACCGTTTCTTTCAGTGACAGCTTTTGCCCAACAAACAGACCGCTATTGGTACTCAGTCCATTAAAATCAGCCAGTTGTTTCACGCTAAAACCAAACTGATTCGCTACACTGGTCAGAGAGTCATTGGCCTGAACCACATAAGTTTCCGGCTTTTCTTTGGCTTTGCTGGCTTCCTGTACCGGTTTGGCATCATACAGATAAATGGTGGTACCCACATACAGCGGAGAATTTGGATCAATCTGGTTCCATTTCGCCACATCACGCCAGTTCACGCCATTTTTAGCCGCAATCATTGCCAGATTATCACCTAGTAACACCTTATAGGTACTGCGTTTGCCTTTTGGAGCAACCACCACCACTTCAGAATCAGTCTTGACGTAATTTTTGCCCTGATTCAGCTGGGCTTCAACCGAATTCGCAGTGGTATTGTCAGCAACTTCTTTTGGATAAGAGAAGCCTTTTGTCAGTTCTTTACCTTGCTGCTCAGCCACAGACAGGCTGGTTTGAATGGCAGTCAGCTTGATTTTGCCATCATAAGGATCAACAATTTCTGTGCCAGCCGGCGCCAATGCTTTCAGCTCTTCAACCACTTGGGCCTGTTCTGCCGGTGTTGCGACAGGCTGCAGAATTTCATCTACAGTTTTCTGAATATCCTGTGCGATGACCGCCTGCTCAACTTGCTGACGCTCAGCTGCCGAAATCGGTGGTTCGACCTGAATCTGTTTCGCTGGCGCTGCAGGTGTTACAGCTACCGGAATACGCGGCGCACTTGGAATCGGCAAATCACTTTGTGCCGCAAAACTGGCCAAGGCAGATGAGCCTTTAGGCGTCGAAATCTTTTTCGTAGTCTGCGTTACAGTATTTGCCGTTGTCGCGGTACTTACCGCTGCTGTGACGACAGGTGGCGTACTTGCAGCTTTAGCCGGAGTCGTCGTTTTGGCAACAGTCGTTGCAGGCTGATTACTAGCAACCGCTGGCGGAGTCTGTTTAGAAGGCGTAATCGTTTTCGTATTTAATTCTGGCGGTGCAGCTCTAGTGGGCACCACTGTCGTCGTATTTCGCGGCAGGCTGTTCGTGTTACTCGCCCATAAACCACCTGAACCGGATAATTTTTTCAGCTTCTCATCCACTGAAGGGCTTAAATCAGCTGGAATCAGAATACGGCGCGGACTTGCAGGATCAATATGATCACCACGATGACCCGGGTTTAATTGATACAGTTCTGCACGGCTTAGACCAGTGATGGCTGCAATTTCATTTAAACTGGCAACACCGACCGGTACTTCACGGAAATGCGGACGGTTGGCAATCGGTGGCAAACTCACCCCATAACTGCCCGGATTTTTAATAATTTGTGCAACTGCCAGAAAACGTGGCACATAGCTCATGGTTTCTTGTGGCAATTTCAAGGACCAATAATCGGTAGGTAGACCTGCAGCCTTGTTGCGGTTAATCGCCTGCTGGATACGGCCTGGGCCTGCATTATAAGAAGCGAGCGCCAATTCCCAGGAACCAAACTGGTTATACAGACTGCCTAAAAATTCATAGGCTGCACGGGTCGATTCCACTACATCACGGCGACCATCGTATAATGAGGTCTGCTTTAAACCATAAATACGGCCGGTACTTGGAATAAATTGCCATAAACCTGCCGCCGCCGCACTACTGGTCGCAGCCGGATCATAAGAACTTTCGATAATCGGTAACAGCGCCAACTCGGTCGGCATACCACGGCGTTCTGCTTCTTTTACCGTGTAATATAAATAACGTGATGCACGCGCACTTAAGCGATCCAGATAAGGCTGACGTGAAATAAACCAGCCACGCTGCGCATCAATCCGCGGATTCCAGACACTTAAGTCCATCTTGAAACCCACGGTCATGCGTTTCCAGACATCACCATGTTTCAGAATCTGTAAACGGTCACCTTCGACTGCACGCATATCCGTTGCAGAGAGTAAATCTTCGAGTCCATCCAGACTGCTGGCATCCAAATATTGTGATCCAACCTGCTTGCTTGATGCTGTTTGGGTCGCACTTTGTGTAGATGAACAGCCCGTCAGTCCTAGAGAAGCAAGCGCAGTTCCCAGTACAGAATATTTTAAAAATGTAGGTAATGTCGGCTGCCACAAAATTGCGGTTGGTTTATACATAAAGAAATCCAAACAACTCGTATATAAATTTATTTTTTAGATATGCCATTGTAGTGAAGCATGTCGAAGACTCAAGCCAATAATTTACCGCGATTTCACGTTAAATGTTACAAGAAATTAAAAAATCCCGGACATATAGATTGATCGACTGCATTTGCGCTATACAATAAGCCTTCCAGCTTGTTCTATTTTGATCGGATTTAATCTATGTCACACACTATCACACTTTATGTTGATGGCGCCTGTCGCGGCAACCCGGGTTTAGGCGGTTGGGGTGCGTACATTGTTAATGGCCAACAAGAACACAAAATCTGTGGCGGTGAAGACCATACTACCAATAACCGTATGGAACTGACGGCTGCGATTGAAGGGATTCTGTTCTGTGACAAGCAAGACAAACTGGTGATCTATACCGATTCCAAATACGTCAAACAAGGCATTACCGAATGGATTCACGGCTGGAAAAAGAAAAACTGGAAAGACGTCAAAAATCCGGATCTGTGGCAAAAACTCGATGAAGTCTGTCAAGGACGCGATATTGAATGGCACTGGGTCAAAGGTCATGCTGGACATCCGGGCAATGAAATGGCCGATCAGCTGGCCAATCTGGGTGCTGATGAAACCCTGAAAAAATCCAAGCAAAGCCCTTCAATGTCTGAAGATAAAAAAAAATCTGAACCCGACTGGTTGCTAGATGATCCTTTCGGTCTGGATCTGGCTGAGAGTGAAGAAGAGCTGGAAGACCTGCCGGAAGAAATCATCGAAGTGACTGTTGAAGAAATTGTACAGACTGAAGTTTTAGCAACGGACAGCAATGAAGATGCTTCATCTTCAGACGCATCTGCCTCGACTGAGATACATCCGCAAATTGTCATTACACCGGCCAAGTTACAGCTGCATGGCCCACGACAACTGATTCTGGATACTGAAACCACCGGTTTTTATTATCAGGATGGTGACCGGATTATTGAAGTCGGCGCGCTGGAAATGATTAACCGCAAACTGACCGGCAGCTCGATTCATATTTATATCAATCCGAAAACACCGGTCGGCGATTCTGTGAATGTCCACGGGATCACCGACGAATTCCTGCAAGACAAACCGCTGTTTGAAGAAATTTCTCAAGTGCTGTTTGACTATTTACACGGCGCGGAAATTATTGCGCATAACGCAACCTTCGATATGAACTTCCTGGATATGGAATTCAAACGTGCAGGTTTTAAAGCACTCTCCGAGGTTTGTGACGTCACCGATACCTTGGCACTGGCCAAGTCCAAGCATCCCGGGCAGAAAAATTCGCTGGATGCCTTAGTGCGCCGTTACGAGATTCCACAACGTGACCGTACTTTCCACGGTGCCTTGCTCGATGCGGAAATCCTGTCCGATGTTTATCTGGCGATGACCGGTGGACAGGTGTCTTTTGATATCGATGCCCTGTCCCAGTCTGAAGACCAGAACAGCCGTTCAGGGATGGCCAGAGTTGAAATTGAATTACCGGTGATTCTCCCGTCAGAACAGGAATTACAGGAACATGAGAATTGGGTCAAACAATTCGAAGAAAAACATGGAACTGCTTGCCTTTTCGCGAAATAAAATCTACATTTCCGGGGATACTTTAGGTTTAAAACTATCGTTCTTCAGTTATAGTAAATACAAAGAGGCCCCGTAGTTTAAAGCGGGGCTCATATATAGATAATACTCCAGGAAAGGTGCAGATCATGTCTTACCAAACCTCTATACATTTTGATCCAACAGCTTTACTGATAATAAAAAATGAGGTTGATAACTCGATCAAGTTAGTCGAATCAGCAGTAAGCACCTTGGTAGAAGACCAGACTTTACCTTTTGGTATTGATGATGCATTAAATCAGTTCGAACAATGCGCCCAGGTTCTGGCACTCATCGACATGTCCAGTCTGGCAAAAGTCGCTCAATATTCAGCAGAATTAATGCGCAAGATTATGGGGAATCCGGCGCAGGTCAATACTCAAGAAGTGATCGCCTTGAGTGAAGGCACCACTATGCTGAAACGCTATATCGAATTTATCTGTTTGCGTGAAGTAAAAATTCCACAGTTTTTGCTGGATACCCTGAACCGCTTGGAACTGGCTTTGGGTAAACCACTGACGACTGAAGGTCAGCATGTAGAATCGTTATTAGATTGCGTCACCCCTGATTTTGCGCTGCCACAGGCACCAAGTCTGGAAAAATCCCAATATGTACACCGTCTGTATAAGCTGTCACTCAACAAGCTGATCAATCAGGAAGAAAGTGAACGGGATTTGCAAGCCATCAAACTGGTGGGGGCTTATCTGGCCGGACTTGCAGAACAACATGACAGCAAGCAGTACTGGAATCTGGTCTATGTCGCGTTGAACAATATTGATCACCTGCTGATTAATGAGCCACGCCTACGCACATTGGTGAGCATTGAACGTAACATGGCACAGTATTTTAGCTCGGCAGACAGTTTCAAGGCTTCGCTGGCTGATCTGGCCAATGTGCTCAGCCTGTGTATCAGTCAGGAAGATGAAACTGCGCAATCTATCCGTAGCCAGCTCAATGTGGGCGATGACCTGCTGACCGATATGCAATTACAGGTCTTCAGTCGCCATCTGTATGGCCCAGACTTTGAAACCATGCATACCATCAGCGAATTGGTGACCACGGAAATGGCGCAAATTCGTAATGACATCGAGTTCAACTATCAGAACATGACGCCTGAAAAGACTCAGGAACTGCAGGCACAACTGAATAATCTGGCGAATATCTTCAAGGTATTGAACCTGAATGAAGCCTATCATGACCTGACCCGTCAGGCCGCTTCACTGAGCCAGCCGGAGATGATGCAGGATGCCAGCTTTGCCCAGCAGTTGATGAATGTCATTCTGTCTGCCATGAACTCGATTGGCGTACTGGAACGTCATCACACTTCGAGCCGCTTGCAGCTGCGCGTCAACAACATGAATATTTCTCTGGACCGTCTGGATGAAGCACACGCTGCTTTACTCACAGAAACCAAGGCCCTGATCGAGCTTTCTAGCCAGATTCTCAGCAATTACCTGCAAGATCATGACTTGACTGCCCTCGAACCTGTTCCTGTACAGTTTTGCGAGATTGGCGGCGCGATGCTGTTCCTGAATGCAGAACATGTTCGTACTGCGTTCACCACCACTGCAGAATTCATCAAGAACCGTATTGATCTGTCGATTGCATTAAGTCCGGAAGAAATTCATCGTGCTTTAGACACCCTGGCCAGTGCCGACATGATGATTGATAACTTAAAGAACAAACAGCCTGTATTACAGGCGATGTTTCAGGTAGCATTGGACAGTAGTGAGAAACTCAAAATAGTTGCCTAATGTCCAAATTATCACTTGCTTATATTTTTCAACAACAGCAACTGCTGGTCGATCAACACTTTCAACTTCCACGGGTTGAAGCCTTAGCAAGTGATTTGCTACTCCACACGGGTGATCAGGTGATTGCCCGTGATCTTCTTCCCGATGAGCCGATTCCTGCAGGCTTGCAACTGGTTCCCATCCGTCAGCTGTTACAGTTCTGGAATACCCAGCAATTCGAACAGGCCAGCCGCGCAGTACAACTTTTAGAATGGCGTCGTAACCATAAGTTCTGTAGTCATTGCGGTACAGCGACTGAAGCGCATGCTGTTGAATATGCCATGGTCTGCCCATCCTGCAACTACCGGCAATATCCACGGGTACAGCCTTGCGTTATTACCGTCATTACCCGAGGCAAAGACGAGATTCTGCTGGCCAAAAATGCACGTAATACTAAAAGCCAGATGTATGGACTGATTGCCGGTTTCATTGAAGTGGGTGAAACGCTGGAAGATGCAGTACGTCGTGAAACGCTAGAAGAAGTTGGCTTACAACTCAAGAATATTCAGTATCTGGCCAGCCAGCCCTGGCCTTTCCCAAGCAATCTGATGATTGCCTTCAAGGCAGAATATGCTGGCGGTGAGCTACAGCTGCAGGAAGAAGAAATTAGCGATGCGCAATTCTTTAAATTCGATCAGCTGCCTGAAATTCCGTTTAAAGGCAGTATTGCCCATGCTATGATCATGCATGTGACTCAAGGTACGCCCGTCGCAGACGACACCAAGACCTGGCTGTAAATCTGTATTTGAAAGATTTAGCCCAACGGCTCAAAAAAAGAATCCAGGGGAGATCATCCACTGGATTCTTTTTTATCTAGTGCTTGGTTAAACTAACATATCAGTATCAGGATTTAAATGCATCCTCGAGCGCCCAGAGCACCTGAGACTTGGTCTGGAAAAAGCGGCTAAACAAACTGGAGAGCGAACCCACGATCGTAATATGGCCAAGTTTCGGAATGTGAATCAAATGGCTATGATTACCCTTCTCTTTCAGTACGCGGTCCAAATCCTGGCTATTGAAATGCCCAACAATCTTGTCTTTTTCGGCAATAAACAGATAATGCCGGGTTGAGCTATTTCTAACAAAATAATAAGGCATGACCTGCTGATAAGGCACCGCCTGATCAAATGCATCGGCACAGATGGGATCATTTTTGTAATCAAAATGATAAGGCCCCGCCAGACCAATAATCGCCCGGATTTGATTGTGATCAATGCTGGCAGATTGCGGATGATACAAGGCAGACATCACATTGAATGCCCCGGCAGAGTGTCCCATCAAGACCAGATTTTCAGCACAGATCTGCAACTGTCCAGCTGACTGCTGCAAATGATTCAGCAATAAATGCAGATCATGAATATAGGTCGGAAAAATATGTTGTGGCGCCAGATGATAATTCATCACCACCACATCATAACCTTCTTTAGCAAAGGACTCGCCAATAAACTGATAATCCTTTTTATCGCCATGCAACCAAGCACCGCCATGCACAAACACAATCAGGGGACGATGTGGCAAAGGCTGCTGACTCCGAAACAGGTCAAAGCGTTGCCGGGATTTCAAGCCATAGGCCAATTGGGTTTCGACTGTGTAACCTTGTTTCGGAGTTAAACGATTTAAAGCATAACTACCAAAATCGTATAACCGGAAATCTTGATAGTGCTGTTGAAACTGCAAAATACGCTGTGAGAGTTGGGTTTTAAACTGGCCGACCTTATGGTTCATAGGTCGGTTCAACCGTATCAGGATCAATCGCCACTGGCGTCTGTTCAATACCCGGCTGCGCATATGCCGGTGCGGCAAAGTTTTGATTAGCCAGACTTGAATATTGCTCCACATTATCAATTAGGGTCACAATTTTAGTGACATTACCCACCTGTTGTAACACCTGATTCAGGTCAGCAATCTCGGCACCATTTAAACGACCCATCACATACAGTACGCCATCTTCAGTATGCACATGCACTTTACTATCCGCTACCACAGTCGCTTTCATGATCAAGCCACGGGTATTTGCAGTCACCGCAGTATCCTGCATGATGGTGCTATAGCTGATCTGATTGCCGACAGTAATAAAATTATGTACCGCTTTGACATCACTCATGGATTTGACATTATCTTCAGCCAGTTGCTTTAAATGGGCATCCGGCACCTGACCGGTCAACAAGACATTGCCATGGAAACTTTCAATATTGACCCGGGCCTGCTTAAAGCGCGAATCCAATTTATAAAGATTAATTTTTGCAGTACGGACAATTGAGGAATCAATAAATACCTGCCCCAAGGTACGCGCCCCACTTTCAGTTCCGACAGGAGCCGTACCTGTGCCGCTGGAAATAAAACTTGCACAACCTGATAAACTTGCGACACACAGCATTGTTATTGCAATACGCTTAACCACTCAGCAAGACTCCTTCATTTTATTACGTCTTTTTTAATCTAATCATCTGTTTCATGCTCAGATCATGTCAATTCTGCTTGAACTTTACAATGATCTTGAAGCAAATATAAGCATCTTTAGACCTTATTTTGTTCAAAGGTTAATAAACTCTTGATCAAAAGTAAAAGCATTTTCAATCCATTCCAGATCATAAGGGTATTGCGAAAAGTCATGCTGTATGGTTTTTGCAAATTGCTGTTTAAAATCAAAACAAATCACGTCAAAACGATAGTAATAGTGTGCAAATTGTGGATTTTTCTGAATAAAGTACATCGCAGTCTTGAGCATCTTTCCCTGTTTCGCTCTGGACACCGACTCGATCGCTTGCGCATATCGGGTTTGTGCACGTGCCTTGACTTCCACAAAGACCAGCTCATGATCACGTACCAGAATCAGATCCAGCTCACCATAGCGACTGTGATAATTGGCTGTCAGGAACTGAAATCCGTGGTTTTGCATCAGTTGAGCTGCTTGCTGCTCTGCCCATGCACCTAGTTGCTGTCGTAGCATTACTCTTTCGCTCATAGTAGCTTGACACCTGTACCACTGTACTGAAAACATTGTGGACTACGCTGAATACTGTGGTCCGTGATTTCAATTCGCCCAGTTCTACCCTGAAATTCAATATGCTGCAAATGCGGTTGTGACAGGTACTGCTGGGTGATCTGCCAGGCATCGCCACCGAAGGCAATCAGGCGCTGATAGGACATATTGACCGGTTCCTGGGCATAGGCCTGTAGAACATCTGGCCAGTCAGCCAGATAAAGTACCGGAACATCACAGAACTTGATCCCTTTCGGGGGTCTATGCTGCTCGCTGATCGCATTGGCCACGGTATACATCCGTTTATGGCTTAATTCCGGTATGGCAGCCAGCCCTTCTGCATTGCCGAGGAATAATAGCCCCTGCTTCGGCATTAAAAAAATGGGCGCCTTGTTCACGATCTTGAATTTCAGATCACTCTGACTGAACAATGACATCAGCAACAATTCATGCTCGGCTTCACTGTCCGGCTGGCGTAAAATCAGCAGCTGTTGAATTCCATCTTTATGCAATAAGGTTTTTAAGGCAGCGGCATCTTCTTTTTTGGACAGGCTGAATTGCCAGACTTGGGGTAATGACCCTGCTACATCATTCAGGCTGAGGGTACGTACTTTAGGTTTGCTCTTGAGTAGTTGTTCCACATCGCTACGTGCCAATGGACCCACCACCATTTTGGTCTTTTTATTGACATGCTGTTTCAGTAGCTGGGAGATATTTTTCTGATTGGAATTGACCCATTTTAATGGAACTTTCTGCCCGGAAGTCGCATAGGCACTGAGAAAACCCTGTTTGATACTCGATGCAGCTCGCGCCAAAGGCCCGGATTCGGGTAGAATGATCAGCACTTCTGCTTGTACGCTGCTGATGTAGCTGACTAAACACAAGCCCAATATTTTATTTTTAATCTTCCATTTTTTATTATTCAATTTATTCCACATGGAGAAACCTATGAGTGCTCAGTTATTTGTTGTTGCGACTCCAATCGGGCACTTAGATGATATTAGTTATCGTGCACTTCAGGTGTTAAAGTCGGTGAGTCTTATTGCTGCCGAGGATACACGAACTTCAGCACAATTGCTTAAACACTTTAATATTCAAACACCTCTGACCGCTTGCCATGAGCATAATGAAAGCAACAAGATTGATCAGCTGATCCAGCGCCTGCTGAATGGCGAAGATATGGCCCTGATCAGTGATGCTGGCACTCCCCTGATTAGCGACCCTGGCTTTAAATTTGTCCGTGCTGCACAAGCGCATAATATTCGCGTGATTCCTGTACCTGGTGCTTGTGCGGCTATTGCTGCCTTAAGTGCTGTTGGCTTGCCGAGTGACCGCTTCAGCTTTGAAGGTTTTCTGCCATCCAGACAAAGTCAGCGCCTGCTGAATCTGGAAAAACTGAAAGATGAAACCCAGACTTTAATTTTCTATGAAGCACCGCACCGGATTCTGGAGTCCGTTAAAGATATGGCCAGCGTTTTCGGAGCAGATCGCCCGGTCGGTTTTGCGCGAGAAATCACCAAGACTTTTGAAACTATCAAGAAAATGACCTTGGGTGAATTGGTGGAATTCATTAGCAATGATCACAATCAGCAAAAAGGCGAAATTGTTCTGGTGATTGGCGGTGCCACCGAAGAAAAAGATCTGGATCAGGAAAAGCTGGATAAATTATTGAATCGCCTATTACAGGACCTTTCGGTCAAAGCTGCTTCACAACTGGCGGCAGATTTAACCGGAATCAAAAAGAAAGTCGCTTATCAACGTGCTTTAGAACTGACTTCGGCAAACGACTAATTGCTTTAGATTTTCTATTACGTTTGGATTTGCAAAAAAAAACACCACATTGAATGTGGTGTTTTTTATAAGAAACAAGTTAATCAATAACTTATTCTTTGGCTACTGATTCATCTGCCGGCACTTCAACAATACGACCACCACTGGCAAGGAAAGCCGCAATCTCGTCTTCAAGTGCTTGACGCTTTTTCAGCTTTGCAGTGACGGTCAAAGTTTCAGCTTCTACAAGATCGGTATCACTGACGACCTCTGTGCTATCGACCGCGCCTTTTTCAGCGGCTTTTGCTTCATCATCGTCAACAATTGAATCTTCAACGTCGTCATCATAATCATTCATGTCTGTCATTTGCATCTCCCCAAAAATGGCCCTCGCTTGGTATTCCAAGTCAGGTATCGAATTAAGTGAAATTTAGCAATCTCTTCGACCTTCGCCTAGTACCAAACATCAAAAAATCGTATCTTTTTTAAACAAAATCGTTACTCTTTATTGGTGTTTGTTTAAAAAATTTACATTTCTGTCTTAAGCTGCGTAGCGTGTGTCTTTAAGTAAACTCAGACCATTGGCCTGCGCCATAAATGCATCTTTCAACATGGGCTGATTTTCTACCTGTTTCAGGCCGAAATTGCGTGCCCAAACCATCGGGAAGAATAATGTAGTTTCCATCCAGCCAATCGCAGACATGCTGTGCATCATGGCATCGTTCTGACCTTTACGGCAATGCTCATAGCGTTTCAGGGTCTGCTCATGTGCCCATACGCCACGCGCCTGATCATGTAGCAAAACATCACAGAGCACGGCAGCATCCAGACAGCCAATATTCACCCCTTGTCCAGCTAAAGGATGAATTACATGTGCAGCATCTCCAATCAGGGCTAAACCGTCTTGAATATACTGTTGGGCAGCACGGGCTTTTAAGGGGAAAGTGGCACGTGGTGTCGCCTCTAAGACTCCACCCAACATATGCTGGCTTTCACGAGTCAAGAGTTGAGTAAATTCAGCATCTGACAACGCTGCATATTCTTCGGCATAATCCTCTGGCAAGGTCCAGACAATTGATTGCCAATGTCCCTGCTCTTCCGGATTAAGGCTGGCCATAGGTAAAAAAGCCAGAGGACCAGTTTCGAGAAAAATCTGACGCGCCATGTACTGATGAGGCTGAATCGTTTTAATCGCACAACTGATGCCTGCCTGTTTATAGTCCAGTACATCAATATCGATGAAAGCTTGCTCACGTACAAAGGAGTTTGCACCATCTGCACCAATGACCAGTTTGGTTTTGAGCTGAGTACCATCTTCCAGATGAATAATCCACACACCGACGCCACGTTCAACACGGCTGACTTTGACTTGTGTTCTATAATCTTGAACATTTTCCAGCATCTTTTGCTGAATGGCCAGATTCAGAATGCTGGGCTCCACCATCGAGCCTAAAGCCTGCTCTACCGATGGTGTTTTTTCTGAAGACTGGCCAAAATTAATTTCACCATAGCCATTTTTATTCCACACCTGCATACCAGTATAAGGCTGCTGGCGTACTAAATTTTCCCAGACACCCACCGTTTTTAACAGGTGAATGGTTGCCTGACTTAAAGCCAAAACACGCGGATTGGCCACACGCAAAGTTTTATCTGCATCCAGAATTGGCGCTGCATCCAGAACTGTAGGCTGCACACCACCTTGAGCTAACAGAAGCGCTGTAAGTCCACCAACCAGCCCACCACCAATAATGACGACGTCTAATATTTCGTTAGTTTGATTTAAGCTCATGCTTTTAACCCCATGGCATAATTTGCAACGAGTGGCTTGATGCCAGGAATCGTATCAAAAGCGATTAAACCTGTATTACGCATCAGCTTTAAAAATGGATTCTGGTTACTAAAGCCACGTACCACTGAATCACAGAACTTGATCACACGCTGCTGGTCACTGAGACGAGATTTTTCATAGTCTTGTAATATTCCAGCATCGCCCAAGTCTGCGCCTTGTACCTGCTGTTCTTTCAGGTAACGCACCAATACATGCGCATCACGCATACACAGGTTAAAACCCTGACCAGCGACCGGATGAATCGTATGGGCAGCATTGCCCATCAATACGACACGGCCAACAGCCTGTTTTTCGGCTAACACTTGAGACAATGGAAAACTGAACCGTTTTCCGGTTTTCTGGAATTTTCCGGCACGATCACCATACGTTTCCTGTAAGGCATCCAGAAAATGCTGGTCATTTTCATCCCCCAACCATTCTCCTTCAGTACCTTTTTTCACTGGCCAGACCACTGAACGACGATACTCACCCGGTAGTGGTAAAAGTGCCAAAGGCCCTAAATGGCTGAAACGCTCAAAGCCCACATGAGCATGTGGCTTTGAAGTTTGTACTGTGGTCACAATCGCAACCTGATCATAATCATGTTCTGACGCACCAATACCCAAGGCTTTACGGCAGAAAGAATCCCGCCCATCGGCGGCAATAACCAGTTTGGACTGTAATTTTAGTGACGATTCACCACGCTGAGCTTCGATATAAGCAAAGTCTGTATCTTGGATAAGGGATGTCACTTGAACACCATCAATCAGTTCAATCAATGGCTCTTTTTTGACTTGGGTCAGCAGTACACGACCGAGCCAGGCATTTTCAATGACCTGACCAAAGCTTTCGACTTTTTCCTGTTCGGCTTTCAGTCGAGCCTTACCAAAACTGCCCTGTTCGGTAATATTCACTTCCAGAATTGGGGTAGCATGTTCTTGCAAGGCATTCCAAAGTCCAAGCTCCTGATAGATCTGCACGCTACGGCGTGACAAGGCACTGTTACGTGCATCAAAACTGGAATGATATGGCGCAAGATTTTCATCATCATAATTTGGGTATTTAATGGCTTCCAACAGTTTGACTGCAATATTGATTTTCGCCAACATCAATGCGAGGCTTAAGCCGACCATACCACCACCGACAATGATGACTTCTTGTTGCATGCTTACTTCCTTATCTGTTTATTCGCATCTATGGCGAATTACATAAAACGTATACTGGTTTTATCTTACCTCAAGGCTTTAAATTTTTATAATGATTCGTTTTATTTAGTTTTCTCCATGATGATCCAGCCTATATTGAAAAACCAAGACATCGCGCTTTTCAGTCCCCAACTTCGGCAATACAGTATAGGCATTGATCCGTTCAACGATTTCAAACCCTGTCTTTAAAAGCACTTGGTGTGCCTGTATATGTTCTGCATCACAGAAAGTATCTAGTGATTTAAATGTAAGATATTGTCTAAAATACTGAATCACCGCTTTCATCGCCTCAAGCATATAGCCCTGCCCCCGAAATCGAGGACCAAGTCCGAAATGAATTTCAAGGCTGTTATTTTGCTGTTGAATAATCGTTAGTAACCCGATTGCCAGATGACTTTTTCGCTCAGCAATCACCCATGAAAATCCTTTAATCGGTTGCTGCCAATAGCTTAACGCCCATTTCTGCAACATCTGCTGAGTTTGACCGACTGTTGTATGCACCTGTCGTTGTAAGTATTTTGATGCTTCAACGTCGCCACAATACTCTTGGAATAATGAAAATTCATCTCCAACTTTATATGCTCTTAACTCCAACCAAGTTGTCTTTAATTCAGCAACTAAAATATTTATACTCACTTTTATCAACTCGGCATTAAAAAACGGAATGTTATTATTTCATTTGGCACTTATACGATTCGATCGCAAACCTAGTCAAATTGGTATAACTCGATCTACTCGCTTCGCACAATTTTGAATACATACTGATGCTCGTAGATCCTGAATGATAAAATTGTGAATCAAGCCATTTATAAATGAGCTGATATTCACTTTCAGTAGCAGGAGGCCCATTTACAATCACTATTCTTTTCTTATTTTAAGATAATTGTATAAATATAACTCGATCTTTGAGCTAACAGATATTTTAAAAAAATTTATCCAACCATGTACAATCTAATCTTATTTGTATGATAGTGATCATCAATCTTTAGCTAGGCATTGTTGTAGATCTGGGGATGGTTCTATTAATAACGTATAAACACCTAATAAAAAACCTCGGAAATCTACCGAGGTTTCTTCATCTTCCACACTATTTCTATCCTCTCGGCAAGTTACTCGAAGACATGAATCCTATCTTGCAAGAAACTCGCCCAAGAAGATTAGCTTAACGCACAATATTGGTATGATGATCTGTGTGGTGTACTGTTTTACCCAACTTCGTTCCTGTATAAATCAGGTACAATGCCGACAAACCAACCAATACATAAACAATTCGAGATAAGGCGCTCATATCACCAAAGATTGCAGCGACCAAATTAAAATCGAATGCACCAATTAAACCCCAATTAATGCCACCAATGATTGTTAAAGCATAAGCAATCCAGTCAATCGTATTTAATCTCATAAGTGTTCTCCTGCTCTTATTTAAGTTTATTTAAGGATCAGAGAAAGTATGAGAATCTCAGCCCATTTAATATGTAGCTTTGATGCTAAAAACGGATTTTCTGTGTTGACTTCCTGTCAATTTTTAAGCCGTAAATTTTACTTAGGTTAGTTTTATTTGACTTGTTCGATATAAACGTAAGCTAAATCACTTTTTGCTCGATGTGATATAGCTAGGAGTTCTTTTTTAAAATGGCATAGAAATGTCATAAAAAAAGCCGATCTCGCGACCGGCTTTCCGTATTTTTTCTCAAATTAAGCAGCGCGCGCTTTCGCCATCAATGCTTCAATCTCTTCTACCGTTTTGACAACTTTCGCAGTTAAAACCAGCGGGCCATTTGCAGTGGCTACCACATCATCTTCAATCCTGATACCAATTCCACGCCATTTGGCATCGACTGTTTCATCATCAGACGCGATGTAAAGACCCGGCTCAACGGTCACGACCATGCCCTCTTCATACGAGCGCCATTCGCCATCAACCTTATAAGCACCGACATCATGCACATCCATACCGAGCCAATGCCCCGTACCGTGCATGTAGAACTGACGAAAAGCTTCTTTTTCTATAATCTCGTCGATATTACCCTGCATCAAGCCAAGATCAAGCAAACCCTGCACCAAAATAAGCACTGCAACATTGTGAGGTTCTTTATACGAGTTACCAATTTGCACGGCATTGATCGCAGCGATTTGAGCATCCAGTACTACGTTATATAAGGCTTTCTGTTCCGGACTGAATTTACCATTTACCGGAAAGGTACGGGTAATGTCTGAAGCATAGAACTGATATTCAGCTGCAGCATCAATCAGGACTAAATCGCCATCTTTCAGTTCTTTGTCATTTTCTACATAATGCAGGATGCAGGCATTTTCACCGCCACCGACAATACTGTTATAAGCCGGAACACCGCCATTTTTGCCAAAGACATAATTCAGCTCGGCTTCCAGCGCATATTCCATCATACCCGGACGTACTGCTAGCATCGCTTGCGTATGTGCATCAGCAGAAATATCGGAAGCAATCTGCATCAGTTCGATTTCATTTGCATCTTTATGCAGACGCATTTCATCAACAATACGATCCAGCTGAATTACTTGCGCTGGCACAGAAGTACCACGACGGCTTTCACCACTTGCAGTTGCAATCCATTTGGCGACACGCGCATCAAACTCTGCATGCTGTCCAATGCGATAAAACAACTGATCTTTATTTTGTAACTTTTCTAAGATTTCTTCATCCAGCAAATCAATCGCATAGGCTTCATCTGCATCATAATCCTGAATAGCCCCATCAATACCCGCGCGGTAGCCATTCCAGATTTCCATTTCACGGTTGCGTTCACGACAGAACAAACTGTAGCTATAGCCTTCTTCTTCAGTGTCAAAGGTTTCAATCACAGCCACAGCTTCAGGTTCCGCGAATCCGGTTAAATAGAAGAAACTACTGTCTGCACGGTATTTATAATCTGCATCACGGTTACGCATAGCTACCGGACTGGTCGCGATAATAGCGATACTGCGTAAACCGATTTCCCCTGCGAGGATTGCGCGACGCTCCTCAAAAACTGCCTGTGTCAATTTCTTCATTACACCTTACTTCTTATCGATCAATACTTGTATTTAGAATATAGTCTTGAAATCAGACTATAGATTTCACTGTAAACAGCAAAATATATGCCTGATTTCAAGCAGGTGATGACTCACCTCAGCATTTCATCAGCTTAGACGTTTAGGCGAGAAAATCTCGACTACACTTTGCGCTTCTGTAGTAGCGACTTTAGGCTGATTTTTTTGACTAAATTGCTGTAAGAGTGGCGTTTCTTCAACTTCGACCTTTTTACGCCCTAAAGACAGACTGACAGGAATCAGACGCACAAATTCGTACAATTCCTGATAGCTTTCTTCACCTTCAGCATCATCGTCTGAGTCTTCAAATTCAACTGCGGCTACATCTTGTAAATGTTCAATCAGCTCAACTTCATCCTGACGGATATGTCCTGAAGCCAGTCCGAAACCTAAGACCACGCCTGCACACCAGTCCGCCAGAGCCTGTACGCGTTCTGAAAGCACATGCTCATCATCAGGCAGCAAAGGTAAATAATCCAGCTCATCTTCAGACAATGCATGGAACACATCTTCAGCTTCGCCCGCCAACAACTCTAATGCTTCGGCATCCAGTTCAGGTACATCCAGTGTTTCTAAAATCTGTAACCACTCTTCACTGCTTGGCGCCTGGGTGACACAAACAATGCCAGTCAGCAAACCATGTAGTTCGCTAGGGCTAGAAATTTCCTCAATTGAAGAAAAATTGCGGTGCCATTCGGTCCAACCTGAAATATCGTCTTGCATTCGTTTATCCAATCTTTATACTGCTTATATATTACCTTTGTTTGCAACACTGTGCGACCTCGATATGTTAGAAGAATTACAGCGTCTACAAGTGCAGATCGGCGTGTTAAAAACGCGACTTGCACGGCTTGAAAGTGAAAATTCCAGTTTGCGCGAAGAGCAAGACTCTTCAATGATGCAACATCAACAGCAAATTGAACAAAAAAACAGCGTGATTGCGCAAAAACAACAAGAAAATGAAAATCTGACAGAACAATTGACGGATTCTCGTGCCCAGTTTCAACTGCTCAATAATGATGCAACTGCACTGGCAGACCGTTATGGCCGTCTGGAAAAAAGTTGTACCGATCTGAAAAACCGTTTTCAGGAAATTCTGGCTGAACGAAATGAGCTGCGCGTAGTTAAGGAAAAGATGATCCTTGAACAGCGTCATGCCCAGCAGGAAATTCAGCGTCTGACTCAGGAATCTGAACGTTTAACCCAGAAAAATGAAAATGCCAAAGCCAAGGTTGAAGCGATTATTCAACGTCTGGCGATTCTCGGTACTGCGCAGGATCATCACGCACAGGAAATTCAACAACTGGCCCATCCGACTGAAGCGACTGAGGAAGCCTCACCATGAGTGAACAAATTGCAATCGATCTCAGAGTATTGGGGCATAGTTTCCGTCTGGCCTCTACTCCTGACAAGCAGGAAGAATTAGAACGCGCAGCACAGTTATTAAATGACAAATATGATGAATTTCGCCGTAAAGCACCACGCATGGAACCCAGCAAGCTGATTATTATGGTGGCACTTGAGCTGATGCAGGAGGTCTTGAATATGAATAGATCCCTGCAACAATATGCGCATTGCGAGCGTTTGTTACAAACTATTTTAGAAGAAGTTGAAGAACTGACTGAATAATCTCGAATTCTGTTTAAACTTCGGACATTCGACCGAACTGTTTACAGTTCATGAACAGCATAGAGTTGCCACACCGGGATTATTGTTTATAATTAACTTAACTCTGAGGTGTTCGCCAGCGGGTCTATTCCCCTGCCGATACTAACACTTATGGGTGTGTTCTGTATATTTAGAGTGTATGCCCATCTCCGTATGGGAAACCCAGCAAGTATACGTCGCATCCTCCTTGAACTCATCGGGTTCAGGGTAACGACACATGCAGCGGCATCTTCGGAGTACTTCAATTTCGTTTTCAAAATATAATTATAATTTTTCCTGAATTTCCTCTTATTTTAATTTTGTAGTATTTCTCTCGAACATTCCTCTAGATTCATTTTATTGATGTATTCATCATCTGGAATGAAAAAAAATCTTTCGCTATAAAAAAGATAGGGCTTTAATTACTTCCGTCAAAATCAAACAATCTTTCAGTAACTTATTTTCCTATTTTCAGGCTATTTTATCCCGATATAAAGTATGCATGGCCCAGATTGCAGCAGGAATCCAGCCTAAAATCGAAATCTGAAGCATTAAGCATACTGTGGCTTCGGCTGGTCGATGAAGGGTCATAAATAATGACCAAGGGAAAATAAATGCAACAATTGATTTCATTCTTAAAACCCTCTTTTTTTGCAACGTTCTAACTTTTATATCCAGTTTTTATTGGCACTTAAAACTGGCACTTAGATTTAGATATTTTTAATAGGATCAGCAGAATCTCTGTACATGCTGTAATCACGCGTAAAAATATCCTGAAAGCCTAATTCAGCCAGCTTAAATGAAGCTTAAAAATTATTTTAAATCCGCTAGCCTTTGCATATTTTCAATCAAAATATTGACGTTTGAATGAAACAGTCTTTGCTTTAACTTTTACTTTCCACAGATTCAGATCCGAATAAAATCCTGAATCCCTAAACCTTTATTTACTTACTGCAGCTGGTGTACACAAGGGTGATACTCGCCAAATCACATCACCGACATCATCAGCAACCAAAATGGCACCTGAAGAATCTACCGCCACACCGACCGGTCGCCCATATGCATTGCCCTGATCGCTTAAGAATCCAGTCAAGATATCTTGAGGTGGGCCCATCGGTTGTCCATTTTGAAAGGGAATAAAAATCACTTTATAGCCACTGTGCGGTTTGCGGTTCCATGAACCATGCTGGCCAATCAGCGCACCGTTTCGATATTGAGGCATCAGATCTGCCCTATAGAAGGCCAAGCCCAATGATGCAGTATGATTGCCCAATGCATAATCTGGTGGAATGGCCCGCGCAACTTGCGCAGGATTTTGCGGTTTGACCCGGGTATCTACATGTTGGCCATAATAACTATAGGGCCAGCCATAAAAAGCGCCTTCTTTGACAGAGGTCAGATAATCAGGAACCAGATCATTGCCGAGTTCATCACGTTCATTTACCACCGTCCAGAGTGTGCCACTCTGGGGTTGCCAGTCCATACCATTCGGATTACGCAGTCCGGTAGCAAAAGGTCGCGCTTGAGCACTGGCTATGTCAAATTCCATGATTAGTGCCCGGCCCTGCTCCTGCTCTAGGCCATTTTCAGCGACATTGCTGTTGGAACCCACTGTAATATAGAGTTTGCTGCCGGCAGGATTGGCAATGACATTTTTGGTCCAGTGATGGTTTAAACGGCCTGCCGGTAAATCCAGCACCTTGGTACCGGCTGCTGTAATTTGAGTCGCACCGTTCTGATAAGGAAAGCGCATTAGGGCATCAGTATTCGCCACATACAACATATTGCCGACCAGTGCCATGCCAAATGGAGAATTGAGATTCTGTAAAAATACGGTTTTTTGTTCAGCCACCCCATCTCCATTGCTATCGCGAAGTAGACTGATGCGGTTGGCACTGGGATGAGATGAACCTGCACGTTGCATCACCCATTTCATGATTTTGCCTTTGATCCCTTTACTGTCATCGGGCTTAGGCGGTGCATCGGTTTCGGCCACCAGTACATCACCATTCGGCAATACATATAGCCAGCGCGGATGCTGCAACCCTTTGGCAAATGCCTGAACTTTTAAACCTGTCGCTGGTGTCGGCATTTTACCTTCAGGCCAACCTTTGGCGGGCGCAATATTGACTGTAGGCAGCAAGCGTGATTTTGGTTTAGGCAAATGTGGCTGGGAACCATAACTGTCATTGATAGGTGACTTGGAAGGCATGGTACATCCAGTCATGGTTAGGAGAAGTGCACAGCTGGCACCCGTAAGTAAAAATTGAATAGGCTGATGAAGCATTTTTATCTCTTGTTATTATCATCCTCAACTTACTTTAAAAAACAATTTGAGATGCCACTAGCGAGTTCTTGTTTTTTCTGGTTATGAATTGGTTATCAGTTTTGAGTTAGATCTGATGTTTTTCTTGTTGTAAAAATAAATTTATCCTGACTAACTTACGCAGGACTAGAGGACAACATTTCTAGTGTGATTTTTTTCACCTCATTACGACTATGCCGGATATGAGCATCTAATATAGAGAGACAGAACGCTGCATCTTGTGCAAGTAATCCCCTTAAAATTTGTTGATGCTCGGCATAGGTCGCTGTAACCCGATAATCCTTGGAAAAATCCAGACGGCGTATGATGCGAATTTTCTCGCTGATCTCACTGTGAATTTTCGCCATTTCTGCATTGCCGGCTGCAAATACCAAATGATAATGAAATGCTTCATCTTGTGCGGATAACTTTCTGAGATCATAGACATACTGTTCTGGTTGAACACACCAGGTTTGAATCAAAACAGCTAGGGCAACCTGCAACTGGTCTTTGGGCATTAGACACAGTTGTTCGACTGCATAACATTCCAGCAAAATTCGCAGATCATATAACTCTTCATAGGCTTTAAAATTCAACGGCCGGACCTGCCAGCCACTTCTAAACTGCACCTCGACATAACCTTCCTGCTGCAAACGATACAAAGCTTGCCGAATAGGTGTACGACTGACGGCATAGCTTTCAGCAATTTCCGATTCGGTAAACCGCTCTCCCGGCATCAGCTTAAAGTCAAAAATGTCATTTTTAATTTTCTGGAAAACCAGCTCAGACAGATTGTCTGAGCTTTTTCCTGTCGCTTTAGTGGCTGGATTGCGGGCAAGTGTCATAGGTTGAATCCATTACTCCATATAGACCAGTGGCTCACCGCTATGTACGGTCTGACCAGAACGGCAGATAATCGCTTTAACGATGCCATCATCGTCAGCATAGACCGGCAGTTCCATTTTCATGGCTTCAATGATGGCCACCGTGTCGCCTTTTTTCACAATCTGCCCGGCTTCTACAAAAATCTTCCAGATATTGCCGGTCATAGAGGCATTGAGAGGAACATACTGGCTGTAATCAGTATCATCTTGCAGCACTTCTATTTCTACAGGTGCATCAAACTCGTCTTTCCAGCGTTCCACCTCGGCACTAAAAGCAGCGTGCTGCTGTGCTTTAAAAGCAGCAATACTGTCCTGTTCGGTAGCAAGGAAATCCTGATATGCTGCAAAGTCAAACTCGCATTCCTCAATTTTAATTTCTGCCAGACCATGGGCGAAATCAGCACGGAACTGATCCAGTTCGGCCTCAGTGACCTCATAATATTTAATCTGGTCAAAAAAGCGTAAGAACCATTGCTGATCGCCAAACTGCTTGTTCTTTTTAAACTTGTTCCAGATCGGCACGGTACGGCCAATCAACTGATAGCCACCCGGTGAGTCCATGCCATAAATACACATATACATGCCACCAATCCCGACAGTCCCTTCAGCGGTAAAAGTACGGGCCGGATTATATTTAGAACTCAGTAAACGGTGGCGAGGATCAATGGGCACTGCACAAGGTGCAGTCAGATATACATCACCTAGCCCTAAAATCAGATAATTGGCATCATAAATGATGTCCTTGACCTGCTGGCGGTGACTTAAACCATTAATCCGCTGAATAAAATCGACATTATTCGGAAGCCAGGGGGCTGTGGCACAGACGCTTTCCTGATAACGCTCAACAGCACCCAGAGTCGCCGAGTCCTCAAAGGCCATGGGTAAATGGATAATTCTTGAAGGGATTTTAATGTCACGCAAATCGCCCATCTGTTCTTCAAGACCAAGCAGGAAGTGAATCAGTTGCTGTTGACTCAAACGCAGACCATCATATTTAATCTGCAAGGACCGTACACCAGGTGACAATTCCAGGATACCGTCCAGATCAGCTTCACGGATCAGTTGCATCAAACGGTGTACGCGCAAGCGCAGGGCCAAATCCAGTACGTTATCGCCATATTCCAGCAAGATATAACTGTCACCTGCCTGACGATATACAGCTTTTGGTGCATCTGGCGTAGCTTCACGCAATGCCAGGATACTTTCTGCCTGAACTGTAACGATTTCAGCCTCGCTGGTTATCTCTGCCTTGGCAAAGTTTTGGAGGGTTTGAATTTGCTGCCGCTCCAGCGCATTGGCCTGCTCTACTGGGATTGGATAGAAGCTAATCGTGTCATCGGCTTTCAGTTGACCAATTTTCCAGAGTTCAGCTTTGGCAATGGTCACCGGACAAACAAAGCCCCCCAGGCTCGGACCATCTTTGGCAAGGATTACGGGGAAATCACCGGTAAAGTTAATCGCACCAATGGCATATTCACAGTCATGTACATTGGATGGATGTAATCCTGCTTCGCCACCATTTTCACGCGCCCAGCTTGGCGTCGGTCCAGTTAAACGGATACCCAACCGGTTCGAGTTAAAATGCACTTTCCAGCTTGATGCAAAAAACTCCTCAATATATTCAGCTTTAAAGAAATCAGGTGCTCCATGCGGACCATAGAGCACACCAATTTTCCATTCCTTGCCATAACTTGGAATCAGAGTTGTTGCCAAAGCTTCAGGTTCTGCAATCGCTAAAGGTAGACCATCGGCCGGCAGCTCAGGATTCACCATCTTAATCATGTCGCCAGCACGTAATACTCGGCCTGCATGTCCACCAAAATTACCTAAAGCAAAGGTAGAACGGCTACCCAGATATTCCGGCACATTCAGACCATTTCGTACAGCCAGGTAGGTCCGGCATCCAGATTCAACCTGTCCAATTTTTAGGGTTTGGCCTGCTTTTACCTGAACAGGCTGCCAGAAATTTACTGCTTCATCATCCAGACTTACCGGACAAGGTGCGCCAGTTAAAGCAATGATATTTTCTGCATGAAATTTGAGGATTGGACCTTGCAGGGTAAATTCAAACCCGGCGGCGGCCTCGACATTCCCAACAATTTTATTGGCCAGCCGGAAAGCATAATCATCCATTGGGCCTGAAGGCGGTACACCAATATCCCAATACCCGACACGACCCGGATAATCCTGAATGGAACTTTGTGTACCCGGCTGAATCACCTCAATCACATTCGGCACATATTTGAAATCATCCAGCATGCGTGTCCAGATTTGCATTTGCTCAAAACGCGGATCTGAAATAACAGTATGCACATAATCCAGATTGGTACTAATACCATTCAGGCGAGTTTCAGCTAAAGCTGATTTAAGCGTATGAATGGCAGTATCACGATCTTCAGCATGCACAATAATCTTGGCAATCATCGGGTCAAAGTATTGGGAAATTTCAGTTCCGGTACTCACCCAGGTATCAACCCGGACATTTTCCGGAAAAAAGACATCGGTCAAAATCCCTGGACTCGGCTGGAAATTCTTAACTGGATCTTCGGCATAGATGCGTACTTCAATCGCTGCACCTTGAGGCTGAATACTGCTTAGATGCTTCCAATCCAGAGTATCACCTGCTGCAACTTTCAACATGCATTCAATCAGGTCTAAACCGGTCACCATTTCAGTCACCGGATGCTCCACCTGCAAACGGGTATTCACTTCAAGGAAATAAAACTCGTCACGTGCTGCATCGTAAATAAACTCAACCGTACCGGCACTGCGATATTCCACCGATTTGCCCAGTTCAACTGCCGCCTGATACAATTTTTGACGGGTTGCTTCAGGTAACTGTGCCGCTGGTGTTTCTTCCACAACCTTCTGATTACGGCGCTGCAGTGAACAGTCGCGTTCGCCCAAAGCCACTACCTGTCCCTGTCCATCTCCAAAAATCTGAACTTCGACATGACGGGCCCGACCGATAAAGCACTCTAAAAATACTCCGGCATCTTTAAAGAACTGTTCGCCCAGACGTTTTACACTTTCATAGGCCTCCTGAAGTGCTTCTGCATTATCACAACGGGTCAAGCCAATTCCGCCACCGCCTGCTGTGCTTTTAAGCATAACCGGATAGCCAATTTTTTCAGCTTCAGTTAAGGCTTCATCCAGACTATTTAGCAGACCTGTACCGGGAGTCATGGGTACATTGACAGCTGCGGCAAGTTCACGCGCCCTGTGTTTTAAGCCGAATTCCAGAATCTGCTCCGGTGTTGGCCCCATGAAAGCAATATTATTTGCTTCGCAGGCACGGGCAAAGTCAGCACTTTCTGACAGAAAACCATAACCTGGGAAAATTGCTTCGGCCCCGGTATTCTTGGCTGCGGCAATCAGCTTTTCAATACTTAAATAGGTATCACTCGGTTTGGTACCTTCTAAGGACACTGCAATATCTGCATCAATCACATGCTGTGCATAACGGTCCGTTTCTGAATAGACGGCTATACTGGTTATACCCATTTTTTTTAATGTGCGAATGGCACGAACAGCAATTTCGCCGCGATTTGCAATCAGTACAGTTTTAAACATGTGAATCCCCTTTTATTCTCTCTATTTTTTGAATCTGCTGAATGGGTCTATTTCGTTGTTTTCTGATTCAGCTGCTGTATATAAAGCCGCTATCGACTATGTTCGCTGCTCTGTGTCGTAGCCTTTGATACATACCGTCCGCAAATACAGCTTTTTTAAATGCATCGTTTTTTGCTTGAAGAGGTGCAGCATTCGCAACCGGAATCCAGACAAGTTCACCCACCTCAACATGGGTAGTGCGTTGAGCAAGATGATTCAGTTGAAGCTGTTTTGGCTGATCGGCATCGCGCCATTTTCGGACTGTCCAGCCGATCATTTTCTGATGAAGCATTCTGTATCCATTCTTGTATCCAAGTTTGAATACAGTTATGCAGAACTTATGCCAGTTTAATTTTCTATATTATTTTCAATATTTTAATAAAATTTAAGATGTATAAATTAGGGAGAATTTCGTTAGATGATTGTTTTTGGTTCAGCCTGTTTTCAATTCAGTGCAAAAATTATTCTGAAACTCATATTGCATGAGCTACATCTCTCCAACTTGTACGACACTGATATAAAAGCCTATCTATTAATGAACCTTTAAGGGAACCATTCAGCTTATATCTTGGGCTAGTAATAAAATTGGAGGTACTCCATGCCGGGCTTAAGGGGGTTTTAACCCAAGATGCATATAGGCACACAGGAGAGGATCGAAAGGAAATATAAAAGGAGAGGTTTCAAATATTGAAGTAAATAAGGCTACCCAGTAATATTCACTGAAATTACGGATAATCTCTGTCACTCAACCACGAAAAGCGGCTTCAATCACGGCAACATCAATTTTCTTCATGCCCATCATGGCCTCAAATGCACGTTTGGCCGCAGCGCGGTCAAGACTGTTACAGGCGTTGATGAGGACCACTGGCGTAATCTGCCAGGAAATGCCCCACTTGTCTTTACACCATCCACACTCACTTTTCTGACCACCATTGCCAATAATGGCATTCCAGTAACGGTCTGTTTCTTCTTGGTCTTCAGTCGCCACCTGAAATGAAAATGCTTCATTGTGTTGAAAGTCAGGGCCACCATTCAGTCCAATGCAGGCAACGCCCATCACCGTAAATTCAACGGTGATAACATCGCCTTCTTTTCCGGAGGGATAATCTCCGGGTGCAAGATTGATCGCGCCAACTGAGGAGTCTGGAAAGGTTTCTGCATAAAATCGTGCTGCACCTTCGGCATCGTCATCGTACCAAAGGCAGACGGTGTTCTTCGCAATATTCATCATCTTCAATCTCCATTGATTTAGGTCTTACGCGTTCTGCCTAAGTCCAATGTGTCCCATATATCGGTCGAGAATAGTTATATGATCCCTTGTCTATCTTTCACCAAAAACAGAATAAACCTACTTTAGAATTGTATTTTTATTGATCGAAAGCTGTTTCAAAGTGCTTAAACTGATGCGTTTCCAGAGTTTGTCACTGAACGATGGATTGCTTGGAAAATTGTGAATCAAAGAAAATGAATTGACCGTTTCGAGATATTAAAAAAATTAGTGATATAAATACTTTTTTAGTTTTTTAACTTTGAGACTGCTGGCAAAATTAGCCGAATTTAAATAACCAGATATGGAATCATATAAAATTTTAGCTCATAATTATTTTTTACTTTTCCAGAATTCCCACTTAGACTAGAGCACAATTTTGTTGCATATGCTTTTTGCCCTATGACCATTCAGGAATTAAGAAGATACCTTCGTAAAACGCGTCGTCATCTCTCTAAATTTGAGCAAAGGCAGTCCGCACAAAAAGTCTTAAACCGCCTGATCCGCAGTCCAGAATTTATTCATGCCCAACGTATTGGCCTGTATTTGCATGCTTTTGGGGAAATTCAGACCCAATCGATTATTGAACGCTGTTTTAAACTGGGCAAACAGGTGTATCTACCAGCGATTTGCGACATGAATCAGCAGCTGGTCTGGATTCGAATCAGTCAGCATCAATATCATAACAAGCGCTTTGCCCATCATCGGCTGGGTATGCGCGAGCCCATGAGCACTCGTGGTGTGCATGTTTCCAAACTGGATCTATTGCTCATGCCACTGCTGGCCTGTGACACTTCAGGCACCCGGATTGGGATGGGCGGCGGTTTTTATGATCGAACCTTGGCTTCTGCGCCCGGGCGTCCATTTCGTCTGGGGCTGGCACATGACTTTCAACTGCTGGCACAGCCGTTAAAACGTGAAACATGGGATCAGCCCCTTGATGCTTTAATCACCCCGACAGTTTTTATAAAGTTCAAACGATAATTTTGTAATTTTACCCTTGCTAACTACTTTAAAATCACATAATTAGTCATTTTTCATACAATTTAATCTTAACTGCCCTTGTATTTTTAAAATTACCCATCACTATTAAAAGCATGGCAACACCGTTGTCACTCATTAGGAGTGCTCATGTCTGAAATTATTATGAATCAAGAAACCTTAGAGCCTCAGGTTCCAAGTGTACTACCCCTTTTGGCGCTGCGTGATGTGGTGGTTTATCCGCATATGCAAATTGCGCTGTTTGTCGGTCGTGAAAAATCGATCAATGCAGTTGATGTGGCTCGTAACAGTGACAATCTAGTATTTGTAGTTGCGCAAAAAGATTCGCTTACAGAAGAAATTGATCACGACAATTTATATCAATACGGTACTGTCGCGAAGATTGTGCAAGTTGTGAATCACGAAAATGATGAAAACTGTATTAAAGTCCTGATCGAAGGCCTGCACCGTGCCAAGCTGAAAACCATCATTGACGAAACTGAGTATCTGACAGCAGAGCATGAACTCAGCCCAATGACGGTGAGCGTCGATGCAGACACCCAAGCTGTGCGCTTGCAGGAATTGCGTGCGCTTTTCGCTCAATATGCAGAAGCGAAACTTCGTAATGCGCGTGAACTGATCACCGCAGCCAACAAAATTGAAGATCTATTACAGTTATTGTTCTTCGTCGCAACCCGTGTTCCATTGAATATTGATGTCAAACAGAAATTCCTGGAACATGACGAATTCGAAGCACATTTGACTGAATTGATGACTTATCTATTGCAACAGTCTGAAGAACAACAGATTGAGCAAACCCTGCATGATTCTGTTAAACGTCAGATGGAAAAGAACCAGCGCGAATACTTCCTGAATGAAAAAATGAAAGTCATTCAGCGCGAGCTTTCTGATATGAACGGCGGCGCGGAAGATGATGTCGCTGAAATTGAAAAACGTCTTGCTGAAGCAGATTTGCCTGAGCATGTACGTAAAAAAGCAGAAGCTGAATTCCGTAAACTGAAAGCAATGCAGCCTGCTTCAAGTGAAGCTGCTGTGGTACGCAACTATCTGGAAGTGATTCTGGATACACCTTGGAATAAAGCCAGCAAAGTCAGCATTAACCTGAACAAGGCACAGGAAATTCTGGATGCAGACCATTATGGTCTGGACGATGTCAAAGATCGCATTGTCGAATATCTGGCAGTTCAGTCGCGTGTGAAAAAATTGCGTGGTCCGATTCTATGCTTGGTTGGTCCTCCAGGTGTTGGTAAAACTTCACTCGGTGAATCGATCGCCAAAGCAACTGGTCGTGAGTTCGTGCGTATGGCGCTGGGCGGCGTACGTGATGAAGCGGAAATTCGCGGTCACCGTCGTACCTATATCGGTGCGATGCCAGGTAAAATTGTGCAGTCATTGACTAAAGTGGGCGTAAAAAACCCGTTATTCTTGCTCGATGAAATCGACAAGATGGCGCAAGACTACCGTGGCGATCCGGCTTCTGCGATGCTTGAGGTACTTGATCCATCACAGAACAACAAGTTCAGCGATCACTATCTGGATCTTGATCTGGACCTGTCTGAAGTAATAGACTTCCTTCATAAATCATTTTTTAACCAATTTAATTGTTTATCTTTCACCCAATCTAAATTGTATATGCCAGCA
>NZ_JALGQY010000032.1:0-34241 GCF_022809915.1 Acinetobacter lwoffii
GCTTGGTTTGAGATTCAATTTAATCGCTGGAATCTACAACTTGGAACTGAGCAAAAAATGATTTATGAAAGAGGTCTAATGAAAAGTATTTTATAATTTATTCTACATCCCTATTTTTACAAAATACGTTTGTAGTCATTCCAGATTGAGTCAAACTTTGATCCTGCCGCTCAAGAAAGTTTTTGGCAATCATAGCCATCGTGGGCGCCATATCCAGACTGCTGTTTTCTTCGGACACCTTTTGAATATCCTGATAGGCTTTCAGTCGTTTGCAGAAAGCCTGACGTTGAGTTTGTGCATCTGCCTTTTGATCATCTTCATCTAAAATGTATTTGGTTTCATTCACGATTTTAGTCTGTGCTGAAATAAACTGGTCATAGGCACTTTGTGAAAGCCGCTGTGCGAAGACCACGCTACTCAGTCCTAATAATAATCCAGCACAAATGAAAGATGATTTTTTTAGCATTTAAATTTCTTCTTTCCAGACATCTTCATAATCATCGGCATCGATCATGAAACGAAAACCTGTTTCCAGAGCCAGATACGGTAAAACTTCTGGTGCAATGTCCTGTAATTCACGTACTGTCATGGTTTCAAAAGTTTCTTCACTTGAAGGTTCTCCACCATAAATATACCAGCTAATATTTTCAGCCGTTTCAGGCTTTTTACGGATGCCGACAATCGGATCTTGTTTCAAGGTATGTACGGCCACCGCAACAACATCATCCCCCGTGACTTCAACATAAGCCGAGCCTACTTCTTCACAAAGTAGTTTTTGCTCTGCGATCAGTTCTTGTAAAGGTGATAGGTTTTGCATGTTTTTCGACATTCGGTCTTACTCATCAATTTTCATTAGCACGCTATTTTAACTTAATTTTAATGAAGCTGATTGGGATTTCATCGAGATCTAAAAAATATCTGCCCTTAAACCGTGTTAAGTGCAGATATGGATCTCAGCTTATTGGAAGACTTTAAAGCGCTCTTCATCTGCCAGGTAATCTTTGGCACGTGGCTCGCCTTCTATCGAACCAAAGACCAACTGTGCACGCAACTTCCAGTTCGATGGAATGTCCCATTCCGCATGTACCTGTTCATCCACGATCGGATTGTAATGCTGCAATGATGCGCCCAGACCTTCTGTATGCAATGCTGTCCAGGTTGCAAATTGTGCGATCGCAGTCGAATGCTCTGCCCAGATTGGGAAGTTATCAGCATAAGATGGGAATTGTTCCTGTAAGCCTTGTACGACTGTGTGATCTTCAAAAAATAAAACGGTACCTAGCCCTGCCGCAAAACTTGCCATTTTTACTGTGGTTTTTGCAGCACTTTCTTCATCTTTAGCATAGCTTTTTAATTTTTCTGCTACAAAGCCCCAGAACTTTTCATGTTCTGAATTGAATAAAATGACGGCGCGTGAAGACTGAGAATTGAAAGAAGATGGGCTCTGCTTAATTGCAGTCTGAATCAAATCAGTTAGATGTTCAGGAGATTGTTCAACATTCTTGGCAATGGCATAAATAGTACGGCGTTTAGTAATTAAATCTAAAAACTGATTCGACATTTTTGAAAATCCTGGGATATATCTTCGGGAAAATTTGAACCTTCAGTTATTTTTATGAAGGATAGCTAATCAATGGAGCTTTTGCTTTAACGTGAGATAAAGCCTATATACCTTAAAAAATAATGGACTCAATTACTAGGCTATTTAATTGATATTTTTATATATTTTTTAGCTAAAAATGATCATTTTCATCTATTTTTTGAACAATCGTTAAAACTACTGCCCTATGCGAGTGCCTGACGCTAAACAATGGTTCAACATGCGCTATTATTGATCAAAATTTTAAGAATAAAGACCTTCAATCACCAAATTTAATCTTGCTTAGGCTATTCTAAGAGAGAGCACATCATGAAATAAATCTCATCTTGCAGATAAAAATTAATCCCCCAAAATTGGAGGATTAATTTTATAATTAAAAGCTAAAAAACCGATTTAAAACTTCGCGTTCAGCACCTGAGCAGATACTTTAGTCTTCCAGAGCTCACGTAAAATCGGTAAATAGAATTTCTCACCGAGTTCCACCAGTTCTGCATCAATCAGAGCATGCATCTCGTGCATAAACAAATAATCCAGTTCAACTGTGGTTAGTTTAGTCTGCTGTTTTTGATAGTCTTTGCGTTTCTGTTGAGCTTGTTTAACCAGACGATCCGCAAATGCTTTATCTTTAAACTGGGTAATTGCTTTTAATCGAAGTTCGATAATACCCCATCCAGTTAAGAACATCTGGAAGGTTTCAAAATCATCGCTGGTCGATTCCCAAGACATTTCTTCCAGATTTTCATTATCGGGAAGCACAGGTAAAAGAAGTTCCATCACACTTGGGAAAATCTTTTTGAAATTCAGAATAAATTTAACAGGATGCTCACCTGGATAATCCTTGAATTGCACCTTTCTTTGAACATCTGTTAAATAAATATCAAGCATAAAACAATCATCAGTGGTTAATCTCATCTAACACTATTGTACGCAACTCTGCCTGAGATAAAAACCACTGCTGACTATTCCATGATAAAACAGGCGGAAAGATTGAAAATAAAAGCGCTGCAGCCCTTATTTGGCATTCGGTGAGACCATTTGCTCAGGACGCACCACTTCATCAAACTGTTCAGCGGTGACTAAACCCAGTTCAACAGCCACCTGTTTTAAGGTTTTTCCTTCCTTATAGGCTGTTTTGGCAACCTTGGCTGCATTCTCATAACCAATCACCGGATTCAATGCTGTGACCAGCATTAAAGAATCATGCAGGAAATGTTCAATTTTCTCATGATTCGGCTCAATGCCTACGGCGCAATGATCATTAAAACTGTTACACGCATCGCCTAAAAGCTGGATGGATTGCAACAGATTATAGGCAATGACCGGCATAAATACATTCAGTTCAAAGTTACCTGATGCACCTGCCACGTTAATGGTGGTGTCATTTCCGAGAACTTGCGCGACCACCATCGTCATCGCTTCACTTTGCGTCGGGTTCACCTTACCCGGCATGATGCTAGAACCCGGTTCATTTTCAGGAATACGCAATTCACCAAAACCACAACGTGGCCCGCTGGCCAGCCAGCGAATATCATTGACAATCTTATTCAGGCTAACCGCTAAAGTCTTTAATGCACCAGAAGCAAATACCGCAGCATCACGGCCTGCCAAAGCCTCAAACTTGTTTGGCGCAGTTACAAATGGCAAGCCAGTTAATTGTCCCAGGGTTTTAGCAGACTGAACGGCATAATCAGGATGGGCATTCAGACCGGTACCAACCGCTGTACCGCCTAATGGTAATTCATATAGTCCGACCAATGCCTGTTCTAGACGAAGAAGCCCATGATCCAGCTGAGAGACATAACCGCTGAATTCCTGCCCCAAGGTTAAAGGCGTAGCATCTTGTAGATGTGTCCGGCCAATTTTTACAATATCGGCAAAATCCTGAGATTTGGCATATAAAGTATCGCGTAAACGTGTGACAGCCGGAATTAAAAGTTCATTAATCTGCAAGCTCGCAGCCACATGAATCGCAGTTGGAAATGAATCATTGGTAGATTGGGCACGATTGACATGATCATTTGGATGAACCGGTTTTTGTGCCCCTAAATGATTGCCCAATTTCTGGTTGGCAATATTGGCAATCACCTCATTACAGTTCATATTGCTTTGTGTACCTGAACCAGTTTGCCAGACTACCAGTGGAAATTGACTGTCCCATTTCCCGCTGATGACTTCATCTGCCGCATCCACGATATAGCGTGACAGTTCTTGGGGAATCTGGTTTAGCTCGGCATTGGTCAAGGCAGCCGCTTTTTTGACGAGTCCCATGGCACGAATCATTGGCCGTGGCAACCGCTCATTGCCAATTTTGAAATTTTGCAAGCTACGCTGAGTCTGAGCGCCCCATAAAGCCTCACTCGGTACAGCCACCTCTCCCATCGTGTCATGTTCAATACGTGTTTGCATGTTCAACCTCAATTCTTCTTGCCTGTTACTGATTTTAGGAATTTCTATATCAATGATTTAGTCTATTTATTTAAAGTAATCGATTACAGTAATAATGTAAATGATAATTATTATCAAATATAAGCTAAATACTCTTACTTACTGCCCTCTGAGCATATTCTGATAAAACAACCATTCATCCTCAAGCATCTTTCTGAGTGATCGCTGAGGTTGCCAATGTAGGATATTTCGCGCTTTTCCAATGTTCGCCCCCAATTGATCCATTTCCGCATGTGGGTATGGCAGAGCATCCATGGTTTTGATTGCAGACTGAGTCACTTCAGCCAGTTGATCTAGCAAATCCTGTATGGAAATCAATTCACCGGCAATATTAAAGGCTTCACATTTTAATTCCTGCTGTTGTGATAGCCATTGCAAGGACTTGATCACGGCATCACAACAGTCTGCGACATGCAGAAAACTGCGTTCTACTGTGCCATCCGCAGTATGGGCCTGACGGCGTAATTCCAGATATTCACGTTGCTGTGCAGCGACCTGCATCGCCAAAGGCAAAATATTTTTCGGTAAAGGTGGCACCGCTTCCCCCAGCACACCGTGTTCAAAGGCGCCGGCGATATTGGACAGACGTAGGATCGCAATCCGCCATTCATTATCAGTTTTGGCAGTATCCCGGATAATTTCCTCAACCATTTGTTGCGATTTGATATAGGGATTCGGATAAGTGAAGTTAAAAGGCAGATCTTCGCTTAAGTCTGCACCAGATTGTCCATATACCGCCAGACTGGATAAATGTACCAGATGACGCACGCCGGTACGCTGCATGGCACGCATGAGACTCATAATACAGCTAACATTATCATTATAATATTCAAGTGGTTTTAATACTGATTCTTCCAGTGATTTAAAACTTGCGGTATGCACCACAGCCTGAATCGAATGCTGCTCAAAGACTTTGTTCAATGCTGGCGTATTGCGAATATCAATTTTGATAAAAGGTACATACATACCAGAAATAAATTCGAGGCGCTCCAGAGTCTGTAAGTTAGCATTGGCCAAATTATCGACCACAATGACCTCTAGTCCTTGTGCTAACAGACTTAAAGCAATATGTGAGCCTAAAAAGCCTAATCCACCCGTCACTAAAATCATTTATACTACCTACTTTCTGATGAAGCCAAGATCAATCTGTTGCTATTGATCAAGCCTGTAGTGAATTTCGATGAGCACCTTAATTCTTGTTACCTCCGCACCGACTTCCATTTATGCCTGGCATGCCCTGGGTTTGGCTCAGGCCTTGCAAGATAAACAGGAAGCATTCCGTGTATTCTTCTATCAGGACGGCGTATCGGTCGCAAATGCACTGCAATGGGTACCCGACGATCAACGTCATCTTACACATGCATGGCAAGCGCTACAGATTCGTCTCCCGGTCTGTGTAAGTGCAGCATTGGCACGTGGAATTACAGATCTAGACAATGCTCGACGTCACAATATTCAGCAGCATAATCTGGCAGATGCCTTTGAATTGGTCGGTTTAGGTGAACTTGCCGATGCTGTTCAGTCCTCACAACGTCTTATTCAATTCTAGATGTTTCATTTTTTAGAATGTGTTGCTTTTCCAAGGAATCTTGTGTGAAATCTGTACTTGTTATATTAACCCAAGCCAATCTGACCAGCCTGCAAGTGCATGAAAGCCTGTCGGCTACCATGGTCCTGGCAACCTTTGGCGCAGAAGTTAAAGTCCTGCTACAAGATGCTGCCCTCAGTCTGCTACGTTCAGAGCTGCAATTTGATCAGGTACAACATGCATTTAAACTGGCATCAAATATGGTCGACAGTTTCGAGTTTTATGATCTCACTCCGATTCTGATTGAGCAGAAAAACCAGCATTCCCCATTTGTGACACAGAGCGAACAAGAAATCGAATTTATTGAACTTAATCCTGAATTTATTCAAAGCTTTGATCATGTGCTGTATTGGTAAGGAATAAGGATATACAAATGTCAAATCATACACTTTATCTGATCCAATCCAGCTATTCGGCAACAGCGCAGATCCTAGAACAACTGGCTCAAACTTATACAACGGGTGATCAGGTCGTGCTGATGGGTGAAGCAGTTTTGCTGCGAGAGCATTCATTTCTGCAAAACTTGCCGCAAATTTACATGCTGGAAAATGATGCGGAGTTATTAGTACAGCCTTTGCCTGATCAGGTAAAGCTTTTGAATTATGCAGATTTTGCAGATCTTTGCCTCGAGTTTAATCGCTGCATTTCAATGAAATAATGAATGAGTTAGATATGAATTTAGAATTGGATCAAGATGGCCATCTGGTTGACTATACCATCTGGAATGAAGACGTTGCTCAAGTGCTGGCCGATAGTTTGGAACTGAGCTTAACTCCTTGGCATTTTGAAATTCTGCAAGCGGTACGTCAGTTCTATCAACAATTTGGTCATTCACCAGCAACACGCCCACTGATTAAATTTTTAATGAAAACTGTCAGCGCCGATATCAATAATGCCATGCTTCAGGAAAAGTTTAATACTGGTCTGGTGGCCCGTCACTTAAGCCGTTTGGCTGGTGTACCCAAGCCTGCGAACTGTTTATAAAGATACTTAGCTTTCTAAAGTGTGTATTTAAAGGCCCAAATCATTTTTTGGGCTTTTTTATGAGAGCAATTTTCAGACTGAGAATAATGAAAGATACAGCTGGATCTAATTCGTTAAATTTGGGTTTGCTCTAATACTCGCAATGCTCGATGCAATTCATGATCCATTTCAGGCAGAACCTTAATCAGAAAATTAATTTGTGCTTTCGCTTCGGCCTTGCTCACCAGTTGGGCCTCTAACAGTTTTTGCTGCTGAGTGATCAACAAACTGACTTGTTGAGGATCTGGTCGTTGTCCCTCACTTAAAGCGTTAATGATCTGAGTAAAGTCCAGATATAACTGTTCTTGTTGCTTTGATAATTCGCTTTGCTTTGCAACCGTATCGTTCTGTTCCTTCTTCGTAGTTTGACTATTCTTAGGAGAATTAACAGAGATATAGCTTGCCGATTTTTCAGCTGGCAGGACCGGATAAGAATGGGTCTGATCAGTAAAATTCGTCCGATAGATTTCTTGTCGTACCTGATAGCCAATACCCACTAAAGCCCCAAACAAGAGCAATCCGATCATTACATAGAACAGAATTGTTTTATCATTCATTTTTATGTCCTCAGCTCAAGAAAGACAGTCTTTATTTATTAAGAAGCTGTCTTTTTCGCTAATCGACGATTGACTACGGCGTTGACCAGTCTGCTGGTGCATATCCAATCCGGACACGTTGTGGATGATTTCCCACCGGCACACTCAGCACTTTATTGCCCGTGGCAAAATCAATCACGGTAACCAAATCGGTTTCACTTTCTGAAATTACACAGCTACGACCATCCGGGCTTCGCGTTGCCCAATAAGGTTTACCTGCAGAAATCAGTTTCCCGGCTGTCAGTGTTTTGCGATCTACAATCGTAGCGTAGTTATCCATCGTACCGGCGACACAGAGCTTTTCACCATCAGCATTGATTGATAGGCCATGATGACGCGAATCATTCACCCATTTTGTCCGGTCTTTCGGGATACTATCACTACCAGGCAGCTGTCCGATCCGGCTAATCTTGTTCTGATTCAGATCGTACTCAATCAGACCATTAAAAAATGAAACTTGGGCATATAGTTTAGTTTCATCCTTGCTAAATACCATTGGTCGTACGGAGTTAGATAAATCTTTACGACCAAATGCATCCAGTGCGGGCCTGAAGTCAATTTTTCTTAGCACCTGATGTGTATTGGCATCTGCGATAGTGATAAAACGCTTTCCTTTAGTAAAGTCTTGCCACTGAGCATCCATCGACGTTTCCACATTGCCGATAGCAGAGTTCAGGATCTTGTTACCACCATCGAAGTAAATATTTTCATGCGGTTTATCGCCAGTACTGAAACGGCCTAACTCTTTACCGGTATGGATATCTAGTACATGCACTACATTTCCTGAAGATGCAGATACAGCGATGCGCTGCCCATCTGGTGATACTGCCATATGGTCGGCACGGAAGCCTTCTACAGGCGTCCGCCAGTTAATCTTGCCGGTTTTGATATTAATTGATACCACATCGGCGAAACTTGGGCGTGATGCAACGACTGACTGCCCGTCTGGTGTCGAGTACATATCATCCACCAACTGATCATTGCCTTCACCGGCTGTGGTCTGAATATAAGTATAGGCAATCAGTTTGATTGGATTCAGGTGAATTTCCTTAAGGCGCTCTTTACGGTCAGGAATCATGTTAATGACGCCTATTTTGCCAAAATCACCCGATGGACGAATCACGGTTACCGTGCCATCCCAGTTATTTCCGACAAAGAAAACCTGCTGTGAATTGGCAGGTGCAGCTGAAGGTGCAGAAGCGGCCTGTACACTCGGCAACGCAGATAGCATCACCATCGCAGATAATGTTAGACAGAACCGTGGCCATTTTTTATTTTGAATTTTCATCCATTATGCTCCGCATAATAATTTATATTTTTGTTTTCATTCCTTGTTGTGTACACAGTCAGGCTGTGTTTTAACTTATCTAATATACAAACGTATAAAATTATTTACTGTTATTTCCGACCAAAAAATATGCAGCCATTTTAAATCTATCACTTCAGGTTCTATGAATTTAGCTGATCATCGTACTCCGATCTTATATATCCAGCACATCGACAAACTGTGCATTGAGCACTTTGGCAAGATCAGCCGGCTTTAATCCAATATCCAAGCCTCTTTTACCGCCACTGACATAGATCTTATCCAACTGTTCTGCGCTGGCATCAATCACCGTTTTTAATCGTTTCTTTTGACCAATGGGACTGATTCCACCGACCAGATAACCGGTCAAACGTTCTGCATGTTTAGGATCTGCCATCTGGAGTTTTTTACATCCCACAGCCTGGGCTACTTTTTTCAGATTTAACTGATGATGTACCGGCAATATGGCAACAAAATACTGTTTATCATCCGTGACTAATAAAGTTTTAAAGACTTCTTCCACCGAAAGCCCTAATTTTTCAGCAGCTTCTAACCCGAAACTTTTGGCATTGGCATCATGTTCATATTCATGAATGCTGTATTCGATTTTATTGGCTTTTAATAGTTTGCATGCAGGTGTCATAGAAAGTCTTGTTTGAGAGGAATCGCATGATTATATAAAGATTAGCTCAAGAAGTTAATTTAGATGAGGCAACTACAGAGCAAATTTTGCTTTAAGCCCGTATTCCGCTTCAATCAGACCTATTTGGTTCAATCTTTACGCTCTTCAATACTTTTGAACTCTTCTGCAAAGATGATGACGAGCAAAATATCAACAAATGTATGTGTTTTTGCCACTATCTAAGCGTTAGGCGATTAATGGCTTCACTGTGTAGAAGGCTTGAAGATGAACACATTCGTCATTTCATGCGTCTATAAATACGAGGCATATAAGTCGAGCGTTTTATCTTAAACCCGCTGAGATTTAACCTTTATCTCCGGAAGAAGAAATAGATTCTTGTACAGTGTCTGTCATGAATACTTGAATTGAAAATGATGTAATTAATTCCAATATATTGGAAGAATAGACCTAGGAAAATCCAAGTACAATAAGAGAAAATATCATTAACATATTGTCTTATCTTATATTTTTAAATTTTCGTCAAGTTTTGAGAAACGGTCGATAGCTTATATATAAAGAGGATAATCAGCACAACTCTAAAGTCAGAATGTAAAGAGTTTTCTATGCTATAGAAGTCAAACATTGCAGTAAAATCAGCCAGACAACTCTTGTTTAAAACTAAAAATATCACTAAAAGGAAGAATTTAGCGTTAACATGAAGATACAGTTACATAAAGGATATTAACTGTTTTTGCCAATTGGGTTTACAATGAAAATAATCTGAATACCCAGCGAATTGTAATTTTTTAACATTGCCAAATCTCTGCAAAGTTTTCATTATAGCGCCACTGTTTGCTATATGCTTTCTACGTTAATTTAAAGAAATTATAAATAGTAATGTAGAAAATCATGCAATAATAAGCAGAGTTTGCAGACATCTTGCAAACAAACCCCGATACTTTTTAATTGGAGCATGCTGGATGAGTTCGACCATTTTGGTTATTCATGGACCGAATTTAAACTTGCTTGGGAAGCGCGAACCGGAAGTTTATGGTCACCTTAGTCTTGACGATATTAACCAGCAGCTGATTGCTCAGGCTCAACAAGCTACCTTACAACTCGATACTTTCCAGAGCAACTGGGAAGGTGCCATTGTTGACCGAATTCATCAAGCCCAGCAAGACGGCATTCAATATATCATTATTAATCCAGCAGCATTGACCCATACCTCTGTTGCTGTTCGCGATGCCCTCCTTGGCGTTGCCATTCCTTTCATTGAAGTCCATCTGTCTAATGTGCATGCACGTGAGGCATTCCGACATCATTCATACTTGTCCGATAAAGCCATCGGCGTGATCTGTGGTCTAGGTGCAAAAGGCTATGCTGCTGCCCTCGACTATATCATTGAAAAAATACAACCTTCTACACAATCTTAATTAGGAATACTGTCTCATGGATATCCGTAAAATCAAGAAACTCATCGACTTGATGATTGAATCTGACTTACAGGCGATCGAAGTTAAAGAAGGCGATCAATCGATTGCATTAACTCGTCGTAATCCAGTGGTTGCAGCAGCTGTTCCTGCGATGCCTGCACCAGCAGCCGAAGCGCCAGCAGCAAAATCTCCTCGCGGTGCTGTTGAAACTTCACCAATGGTCGGCGTGTTCTATGCAGCACCAAGCCCAGGTGAGCCGACCTTTGTTAAAGTTGGCCAGACCGTTTCTGCAGGCGATACGCTCGGTATTATCGAAGCAATGAAAATCATGAACCCGATTGAAGCAACTCAAAGCGGTGTGATTGAAGAAATTCTGGTGAAAAATGGTGAAGTGATTCAATTCGGTCAACCACTTTTCCGCTACCGCGCTTAATCACCCCGGGGATTTATAATGTTGCAAAAAGTTTTAATTGCAAACCGTGGTGAAATTGCGTTACGCATCACCCGTGCTTGCAGAACTTTAGGGATCAAAACTGTAGGTGTCTATTCTGACGCAGACAAGGACCTGATGCACTTACGTTTCTGTGATGAAGCAGTATGTATCGGCCCTGGTGCGAGCAGTGACAGCTACTTGAATATTCCTGCGATTATTACAGCTGCTGAAATTACCGGCGCAGATGCAATCCATCCTGGTTATGGATTCCTCGCTGAAAATGCAGAATTTGCAGAAATCGTAGAAAATTCTGGTTTTATCTTTATTGGTCCGCGTCCGGAACATATTCGTTTAATGGGAAACAAGGTTTCTGCCATTATTGCCATGAAAAAAGCTGGTGTACCAACAGTACCGGGCTGCGACCATGCCGTAACGATTCACAATGCCATGGCTGAAGCCAAAGAGATCGGTTTTCCACTGATTGTAAAAGCTGCTTCTGGCGGTGGTGGTCGTGGTATGCGTATCGTAGAAAATGTCGATACCCTGCTGGAATCTGTTCAGGCTGCACAGCGTGATGCAGAAATGTGGTTCGGTGATGATACGGTCTATATGGAACGTTTCCTGCAAAAGCCACGTCACGTCGAAGTGCAAGTACTTGCTGATGGTAATGGTCATGCGATTCATCTGTATGATCGTGACTGTTCACTACAGCGTCGCCATCAAAAAGTACTGGAAGAAGCACCAGCACCGAACTTACCAGAGCAAGCACGTGCTGATATTCTAGAAGCCTGTGTCAATGCCTGTAAATTGATGCAATATCGTGGTGCAGGTACATTCGAATTCCTGTTTGAAGATGATGAGTTCTTCTTCATTGAAATGAATACGCGTGTTCAGGTTGAGCATCCGGTAACTGAAATGGTCACGGGTATCGATATTATCGAACAGCAATTGCGTATTGCTGGCGGCTTAGGTCTGGATATTCAGCAAGAAGATGTCAAGGTTTTAGGACATGCGATTGAATGCCGTATTAACGCAGAAGATCCATCAACCTTCTTGCCTTCACCCGGCAAGATTGAGAGCTTCTATGCACCAGGCGGCGCAGGTATCCGCTTAGACTCGCACATCTACCCAGGCTATAGCATTCCGCCGTATTATGACTCGATGATTGCCAAACTGATTTCGCATGGTAAGGATCGTGAGACGTCTATTTCTCGAATGAGAAATGCTTTGGAAGAAATGATTTTGACTGGCGTTAAAACCAATATTCCTTTGCATAAAGATTTAATCCTTCAGGATAAAAACTTCTGCAAACAGGCAATGGATATTCATTACCTAGAGAAGCATTTGTTAAAGCAGCTTGAAGGTGCTGAAGACAAAGCTTAAATCAAAGCTCATAAAAAAAACCGCTGTCATTCAGCGGTTTTTTTATTGTTTGCAATTTAAGGCAATACGCGTCTGAGCACAGCAAAACATTGTTCGGCTTTTTCATTGGCGCAGAAGTTAATGGTATAAGGGTTTTGCCATTTCACAAAATATTGCGAAATTTCACCAGACTGATCCACCTGATTGCCTGAACAGTCTTTTTCATTATTGTCATATTTTACTTGCAGAATCAGCGCTGGAATCTGCTGCGAAGGATCCTGTGCCGGCTGATAGTCATATAGCCCCGACGTCCACTCATCGCCACTTTTAATCACCACATTATTATTGCCTTTAAAATTATAATATTCGATACATTTTTTATTATTCGGGATTTCCATTCCCCACAATCCGACAATTTCCGGACGGGTTTTCACAGTAAATGTATTTGGGATTTCAGCAGCTTTAGCAGGAGCATTCGCTGGTTTTTTATTTTCTGTCGCCATTAGCCAAGGTGAGCTCATGAGTAAGATAAGGCTAAGACATATTTTTTTCATATTTACCGGCATCTTGTTAACAATTGATTCTAAATTATCATATTTTTTGGGATCGTGTCCCGCTCTAACGCAATTTCAATACAGAGTCAGAAATTATTTATCACATTGTTTAAAAACATGGATTTCCTTTCTGACTTTTTTTGTATATATTTCGTATATAAGAATCTTAATAGTTCGCATTAATAACAGATTAATCAAACAATAAAATTATATTTTGGGTCAAACTTAGTTGCTGAACAAAGTGATCATTCACACTTAAAAATTTGAATAGGATTTTAAATTTGCAATTAGCTCGAATAACAGAACAACAATTAAATCATGAAACCTATGCTTATTTTGTCATTGTTTTCGCTGTTTTAGTCTGTTGTTTTATTGGGATCGCAACCAGACCAATTGAGTATCTGGCCTTATTGTGGCCGGCCAATGCTGCCTTGTTAGCCCTGTTCTTACGCTTTCCACATTTAAATAATATGGGAGGTTGGCTTGGTGCATTCAGCGCTTTTATGTTTGCAGATCTGATCACCGGGAACAGCCTATTACAAAGCCTGTTTCTTACCTTGTCTAATCTGATCAGCACTATTGTCTCGATATTTTTTATTCGATATTTCAAGATTAATTACAAATACTATAATACTGGTTATACATTCGTTCATTTATTTGGCATCTTCGCTTTTGCAGGCTGTCTGGCCAGTACGGCTTTTGCAGTTCTCACCTTGCCAAATCTACCCAATTCATTCATGACCAAAGAGAATTTATGGATTGATTTTGGTCTGTGGTGGACCGGTGAAATGGTGAATTATATTGTGTTTCTCCCTTTAATCTTGGCATTCCCAAGAATAAAAGACATGCAGTATCTATTTAAAAACCGTCGTCAAAAACGTAATTACTTCAGCTATTTTTTACCTGCATCTTCAGTCGTGGCCTGTGTCATCATTACCAATATTTTTGCAGGCCCCGGCGCAATGCTCTACCCTCTGGCTGCACTGATCTGGGCTGCGTTGACCTATCGCCTGTTTAGCATGACACTGATTAATGCGTTTGTGACTATTTTAACCTATTACAGCCTGACGCGGTTTTATGCCACAACGCATGACACCTTGGCAGATTCTACGATTTATATTTCGCTCCGGATCGGGCTGTTTATGCTGGCCTTATCGCCGCTTATTCTTTGTATTATTAGTCAAAACCGCAATGAGCTGTTTAAACGGGTTCTCTATCTGGCCAATCATGACAGTCTGACCCGCACCATGAACCGTCATTTTTTCTTTCAGAAAGGTGAATATTTACTGCAATATGCCAACAGAATGGAATTTTCGGTCATCATGCTGGATATTGATCATTTCAAACGTCTGAACGATGATTTTGGCCATCATGTCGGTGACAAGGTGCTGCAACATTTTGCGGAAATCATTCGCTGCAATTTACGTGCTGAAGATCTGTTTGCACGAATTGGTGGGGAAGAATTTGTGCTGTTACTCTGGAATACCGAACCATCAGAAGCACGTCTTATTGCAGAACGGATTCGTGATCTGGTGGAAAAAACCCCTATTTATCAATCAGATGGCTCGCCCCTGTATATTACCGTGAGTGTGGGCATCACTCATCAAAATGAACCGCAGGCCCAAGACCTGCAAAACCTGATCAATATTGCAGATCAAGCCTTGTATCAGGCCAAACATCGTGGGCGAAATCAGGTGGTGCTTGCATCTTGAGCCTAAATGATCTACAACCTTGAAGCAGCAACACTAGGGAATGGCAATGAAATTTGAAGAATATCTGCAATATGACGGTTTAGGACTGGCTGATCTGGTCGCCAATAAACAAGTACATTCAAGTGAACTTTTATCTGCTGCACTAGAGCGTAGCTCAATTGCCAATCCCGAGCTAAATGCAATTATTATTCCGATGCATGAGCATGCATTGAAACGGAGCCAGCAAAATCTGTCCGGACCTTTTGCCGGTGTGCCTTTTCTGGTTAAAGACCTGTTTCAGGAATATGCCGGTTATCCAACTTCTTATGGTTGTCAGGGCTTAAAACGGATTGGTTATATCGCCGAGACCAATGCCGAGATTGTCAATCGCTGGGAAAAAGCCGGGATTGTGACTTTTGGACGTACCAATACTCCTGAATTTGGGATTAAAGGTATTACTGAACCAGATGCTTGGGGCAGCTGTAAAAATCCGTGGAATTTACAGCATAATAGCGGCGGCTCGTCCGGTGGTTCCGCTTCTGCCGTGGCTGCCGGAATTGTACCAATTGCGGGTGCTGGTGATGGTGGCGGCTCGATACGTATCCCCGCTTCCTATTGCGGCCTGTTTGGCCTGAAACCGAGTCGTGGCCGCACGCCTTGGGGACCACAAATGAGTGAAGCCATGCATGGCGCCGCGATTCAGCATGTACTGACCAAAACGGTACGGGATAGTGCTGCAATGCTGGATGCCACCCATGGTGAAGATCATAGTTCACTGTTTAAGATTCAGCGTCCACAGCATCATTATCTGGATGTGATTCAGCAACCGCCAAAAAAACTGAAAATTGCGTTTAGCACTTATTCTACGATTGGCACACCTGTTTCGCAGGATGCCATTAAAGCCATTGAACAAACAGCCAAATTGCTAGAATCTTTGGGCCATGAAGTGGTCGAAGACCGTCCAGCCATTGATGGCATGCAACTGGCCAAGGATTTTATTACCACCTGGTTTAGCCAGTTTTCATTTATGCTGGATGAAATCCAGAAAGGCTATCCGTCCAAATCGAATGATTTTGAACTGGACTCTTTAGCGCTGGCGGCTTTTGGGGCCAAAACCAGCGCGATTGATTATATCCAGAACCTGAATAACTGGGGCCAGTACGTGACCCAGATGAATCATTTCTTTGATAATTATGATCTGTACCTGACGCCTGCAACGGCGACAGTGGCGCCAAAAAATGGTGAGGTCAAAACACCAAACTGGCAGAAACCGATTCTTAAAGCTTTATTGAAACTAAATAAAGCACATTTGCTGGCGCAAGGTAAACTGGTCGACCAGATTGTGAAAGAAAATCTAAAATGGGTGCCTTTTACCCAGTTGGCCAATATTACCGGACTCCCAGCGATGTCTGTACCACTGTACTGGAATGAACAAAACCTGCCGCTCGGTTCACAGTTTATTGCGCCGTTTGCCCGTGAGGATCTGCTATTACAACTGGCAGCCCAATTGGAACAGGCACAACCGTGGTTTGGGCAATACGCCAAAATCCGTATTTAATACTGAGATGATATTTTCAAGCCTGTTTTTGCAGTTCGACTTTATTTGGCAATCCGAAAATCAGTAACAAGCCAAGCAAAGTCGATACTGCAGCAGCGATAAAAATAGATGTGCCGCCGACTTGATCCCAATAATGCCCAGCCAGAATACTGCCACTCGCCACGCCAACGCCCCACATCGTGCTATATAGCGCTTGTCCACGTCCTTGCTGCCCTGCAGAAAAATTCTGGAAAATCACTCGCATCGCAATCATATGAAATAAACCAAAACTTAAAGCGTGAATCGTTTGAGCAAAAAACTGTGCCATAAATGAAGCAGGAAAGACTCCGACGATGAACCATCTTAATCCTGTCATTAACAAGCATAGCGTGACCAGATGACGCCATGACCACCGTGTCAGAAAGAACGTCGCATAGGCAAACATGATTATTTCCGCAATGACCCCGACTGACCAGAGCAGCCCGATCTGACTGGTGCTAAATCCCGCCTGACTGAGATAATTGCTATAAAAACTATAAAATGGCGCGTGTGAAAATAGCAGAATCAATTCAATCAGGAAAAAGCTATACACCACTGGGCGTTTGAATATTGGCCATAAGGGTTCGAGCTGTTTCTGTGCGGTAGGTGCTGTCGTGGGCTCTTTAATGATAAATGACCAGAGAAAGGCCAGAAATGAAATACACAGCAACAAGACGGGTAACATACTGATGCTAATAATTTCAAAGACGGTGCCCAAGCAGAATACACCGATAATAAAGCCGACTGATCCCCATTTTCGTACTTTGCCATAGAGTTCTGCTCTTTTTTCCCCGAGCCAGAATAAAGTCACGCCTTCAAACTGAGCCAGAATAGCATTCTGAAAGAAACTGAAAATCAGCATCAATAAAGCTACAGATTGAAAGCTATTGGGAATGATAAAAATCATGAACCAGATACAGGCTTCCATCCAGGTGGCAATACGCACCAGCAGCATGCGTTTACCGGATTTGTCTGCAATCCACCCCCAGATCAACGGCGCAAAGAATCGGGTAACAATCGCAATAGAAGATAAAATGCCGATTTCCTGATAATTGAAGCCTTGATCTTCAAGATACAGACTCCAAAAAGGCATGAACGCCCCGACAATCGCATAGTAAAAAAAGTAGAAACCACTTAGTTTGTGGTGAATTGCAATAGATTGCATTAACTTGCATACCTTTGTATTTTCAATGACTTGCAAATACTAATAGTTGCATCATGTTGCATTAAATTGTCCTTACTTGCTGTTCAACAGTCTACAAATCAGTCTACAAATTTTATTTTTTGTAGATTTATGAAATTGTGTAGACTGCATACCTAATACGCTGATTTTCAGTTATTTCTGAAGTGAAATTTTAGCACAATAGAATTATGATTCAGGATGAGAAATATAGTGTATTGGGCTGATATAGTAGATGGATGGAAAAAGTAAATTGAAGCTAAGTTTTTTGTTTCAAACTTCCGACCAAGTTAAGGCTGTTGACCTTGACTGCCAGCTTTATATTTATAGAAGAATTTAGAAAATTTTTGGAGAAAATATAATGGAAAAACCACACATTTACTGCGATAGAAAAATTATTAAGTGTTCTGTTTGTGGAGCATGGGATGACTATAGTTTTAACGATACTCAGCACTTTTATCTTATTGCTGCTGCCGAAGGTAAGCAAACTCGTGGGCTCTACTCTATAGAGAGTATTAAATGTAAAGAATGCAATAAGATGGCTAAGAACAATCAGGATCCATATTTTTATTATTAAATGTCATAGATAGTCCAAGATACTTCTACACTCTATATAAAAATTAATATCTTTTAAGGTAAATACATCCTGATACACATAAGACCTATCTATTAATTAAGCAAAGGCCTAAGCTTATTTTATAACTAATAAAATAGTATTTATTAGATTTAGTTTGCAGCCCTTACTATGAATACGAGAAAGGTAACCGTACATAAAATGTATGAAGAGTTTCATCCATATCCTGTCACTCAATATACGGGTGAATATGATGATAAGAATAATCTAATAAGATTATTTAATTCGTCAAAGGAGCAATTAATACGAGTTTTTGGTACATACCAGTGGTGCTTGCCTAGTACAAGTATTTGCTATTTTGTTGAAGAGGATCCCTTCTATCAGAGAACTATGGATTAAGGAGATTGTTATGAAAGATCTATTAACATCGTTCCAATTAAAGCGTAATCAAGAAGCTGATGAAAAATTATTAAGTAATGATTTTAAGCAAAATGCTAATGATTATCTACATCGCGGTCAGTATGATTTTTTTACATACAGATTTATAGATAGCGTAAATGGTAGAAAAAACTACTATCAAAACTTTACTATTTTAAATTAATAACAATCACTAATATTTCCATAAAAAATAAAGCCTAAATAAATATCATATATTACAAAAGCCCTCAACTGAGGGCTTTTTAGTTCACGCACTGAACACAAACAGTGATATGAACTTTTGTGCTTATTGAATGAGCTGTGCAGCTCTGGCTAAGAGTCTTTACCAAGTCAATTAGTACTGTAACCGTTCATCCGAAATATCATAATTTTGCGTCACTCTATGACGCATCTTTGAATTTAAAAGATTTATTTTATTTGTTTGATTTTTATTGAATCTTTACAATCTTGATTATTGTTACAAAAATCAAGGAGTCGTAAAGTTATGAACAGTACTCATGGGGGCTTTCGTGCTGGAGCTGGTCGAAAAAAGTCTGAAGAGACTAAAGTTATTCGAGTGCCTGAATCTAAAATTCTTGATATCAAAGAATACTTAAAATTCCTTAAAAAAGAAAATGAAATTACTGATATCCGTCAGTTCGATCCAGTCACTAAAATAGAAATACCATTGGTCACTGAACGCGTTCAGGCTGGCTTCCCCTCACCGGCTCAAGATTATATCGATAAGAAACTCGATCTTAATGAATTCCTGATCAATAACGCCAATGCGACTTTCATTGTACGAGCAAATTCCCTTTCGATGCTGAATGCTGGAATTGATATCAATGATGCTCTGATTGTAGATCGTAGCATTGAAGCACAACACAGAGATATTGTGATTGCCTGTGTAGATAATGAGTTTACTGTTAAAAGACTGATTATTGACGCGAAAGGTTGCTGGTTGAAAGCTGAGAATGAGGGTTATCCAGATATTCATCCCCAAGAGGGCCAGCAGTTTGAAATCTGGGGTGTAGTCACAAATGTAATCAAGAAATTCAGATGAGCTATAACAATGAAATATACGCGCTCATTGATGTAAATAATTGCTATGTAAGCTGTGAGCGCCTATTTAATCCTAAACTTAAAGATGTGCCGGTCATTGTTCTTTCAAATAACGACGGCTGTGCAGTTGCGCGTTCCCAAGAAGCAAAAGATCTTGGTATTAAGATGGGTGTTCCCCTATTCCAGATTAGGGATATTGTCGAAAAACATAATGTACAGGTACTTTCGAGTAACTATGCTTTGTATGCTGAAATGTCTCAACGTTTCCATTCAATTCTGGCTGATTACGTGGCGCCAGGTGAACAGGAAGTTTATTCGATTGATGAGTGCTTTTTAAAGCTTACTGCCTATTCTGAAAATTATGACCTGGTTGAATATGCGCAAAATATGCGACAGCGGATCTTGCAGTGGATCGGATTACCGGTTTGTGTTGGTATTGGTCGATCAAAAACCGAAGCAAAGCTTGCCAATCATATGGCTAAAAAGGCCAAACGCTTTAATGGGGTTTGTGATCTGGTTTCTATGGATCCGAAACACCGAGATTATTTTTCGAGTTTGATTGATGTTTCCGAAGTCTGGGGAGTTGGTCGTCAGCATAGTAAAAAACTAAAAGGCTTAGGTATTAATACTGTTCTTGATTTAGCCACTTCTAATCCACATCAAATGGGAAAACTGTTTTCAGTGGTCGTGCAGAGGACTGTCATGGAACTGCAAGGGATTTCATGTATCGAACTTGAGCAGGCTGCGCCAACCAAGAAGCAAATCATTTCATCACGCTCATTTGGCGCACGGGTAACCGATATTGAATCATTATCTGAGGCAATGAGTGATTACCTGCAGAACGCTGTTAAGCGATTAAGAGAAGATGAATCTCTTTGTGGTTGTGTGATTGCTTTTGCCCAATCCAATCCTTTTGATAAGAACAGGCCTTTCTATAACAAGTCGATCAATATCGGATTTGCTGAGCCGACTGACTGTGCTGCTGTTATGAACCGGGCTGTAATGAAGCGAATGAATGAGCTGTTTCAAGAAGGAATCGAGTTTAAGAAATGTGGTGTGATATTGACCGCAATCGAGCCAAAATCGACATACATATATGACCTTCTATCTGATAGTACTCAAATAGAGAAAAATGAGAAACTTCAATCTGCCCTTGAGCAGGTTAAGGTGAGATTTGGAGATAAGAAAATAGCAATTGGCCCATGCAAAATGCATGGTCGCGCATGGGCAATGGCTAGACAAAACCTGACTCAGAACTATTTTAGTTGGGAAGGGATTCTGAGGATTAATTAATAACCAGTCACTTATTTTAATGATAAACAATGCCCTCATTTGAGGGCATTTATCTATTTTATTAAACAAGTGCTCTTAATTTTAATAAGTGCGCTTTCCGATCAGCCAGACCATTAGTGCCCCCATTGATCCGGCGCGTAATGGTCATCACATCATCTTTATCAGCCAGGGCATTCAGGCCATTATCAGACCAAAACTTACAGGCAACCATAAGGCCAATGCTAGGCATAGCTACAATTTCAGGATTATTTTCAAAGTCGATGCCAAGTTGCTGACCATACTTGCGATAGTTCGTACGGCCAGTCAGCTGAATGGGGCCACGACCTTTAAATCGCTTGCCATCGCCTGGCTGTGTGTTGCCCAAATCCTTTCGGCCTTCATAAGCTGCACCAGATGCAATTTCTTCCATATAACGGAAGTTGCCGGACTCATGTGCAAGTTGTGCAAGGAAGTGAATAAGACGAAGTGAATTATCCAAGATGCCAAAGTTTCGCAAATGGACATTGGCAGCCAGACCAAGTTCTTCAGCACGCGCTTGACTGGCACCTAATTTTTTAAATACTGCGGTCAAGGTGCCACGGCCAATAATGCCGTCATCATGCACACCTACTGTCTTTTGAAGTTTTTTAATTTGAGTGGTGTTCATCATCTTTATCCGTATTAAAAAATTTAGGACGTGCACCACCCTTACCCCAGATGTAAAGCTGTCGGGTAAAGAGTGCGAATAAAATGCTTACCGTGGTGTAAAAGAGGGTTCCAGCCGGACTGGGTGAATACTCATCTTTAACAAAAAGTGCTGCCCCAAAAAGGATCGACAATACCAATAGAAAATCGATATGTTTTGGAAGTTGAATTTTTGGATGAAATGCCATGATGGCAAACGAAACTATAAATAACACCAAAGCCGTTTTACTTATGATTAGCAGCATCTTCACTCTCCTTTTTGACCAAACCAAGAACTCTTGATCGAGCCAAACTCAGCAATGCTTCAGCTGTACTCTTACCAGCAGCACCCAGAATGAAACCAAATAGTTCTGGGTAGTTACCGCTAGCAAGAAATAAACTTGCCGGTTTAGCAAAGACCACACATAAAATGAATCCTGCGAAGAACCCTATCCAGCGATCCCGGGTTGGCTCCTTGCTTAATAGAAAGCCAAAAGTTGCACCCAGCACACCCGTAAAAAGGATGTGTGAATGGTTCTTTATGCTTTCCAATACTTGACTAAGAAAGTCCATATACATCCCCTTTAGCCATACATCCCCCTAAATTCTGGTAATAAAAAAGCACCCGAAGGTGCTGTTATTTTGTTGATCGTTAAACTTCTACTTGTGAATGCTGCCCTGTTGGTGCTGGCCGCAAAATGATTTGGTTTGCAATAAATACCCGGGCACCTAAATTGTAGGCTGTACCAGAAGTACAAAGTACAGGACCAGAGCCTCCATCTATCTGCACCCGATACTCTGGATGCTTTACTGAAGTGATGGTACCGATGTATTCAGCATGAGTCGGATTAAGCAGCTTCCGCAATTCAAATAAGGGATTATTCACGGCTGATACGCTCCACTGTAATGGTTTCATTGACCTTTTCATGCGAAAAGCTACCTGATACCGAATCAATCACACCCCACCACTGGCCATTAAAGGCAATCGTTTTTCCGGGCAGCATCTCGCCAATTTCCTGACTGACTGAAATATCAGAAAAGGTGTGCAACTCCTGAATGTTGGCTTTCACCAGTTCATTTTTGCCATAGCTGGCACCCGATACCACATTAAATAATGGCCCCGTGACTGTTTCTAGCGGCACATCACCCGAGGTACCACGTTGCTGTACCTTCAGGCTTTCGCCACTTCGACTATTCACTATGGTAATGGCATTAAAGTCAGCAATGTATTCATCGTTCTTCTTGATGTTCTGCTGCATCACTAGGCTTTCAGATAACAGAATATCGTAGTCATCTACGGTCATCGTATCCCAGTAGCCTTTCTGGTACCGGGGTAAAATAGTCAGTGTGTTGCCTGCCTTCTGGCTATAGATAAAGCCACCGCCTGCATCAACCACCTGCTTGATTGCATCAATTGGTGCCAGTTCAGCATAGCTCAAACTCTCAACCGATACGATCCAGCCCAATTCATCAATCAGTTTCCAGTCCAAAGTAGTATTGGATTGAGCTCGATCCAGTTCAGCCTGAACCAGTTGTACAGAGGTTCGCTCGTTATCCTGGATAAATGAGCGTGTTGGTCCATATTTGGCAGAATTTAGAGCTGTGACACTTCGACCTGGATAAGTGTAAAGAACACTGGCAAAACGTCGGGTTTCTTCTGGATCTTCCAGCAAAATATGATGCTCAAAACCATTGATCATGACTTTCAGGATCACCGGATGCCCATTGATGGGTTGCAGCTTTTCTTTTTCCGTATGAGCCACAGTAATTGAGTAGGTCCAGCACCACTGTGATCGGCTGGTACTGTAAGTGCCATCCATGACTTTGATTTTCTCGCCGGTATCCAGTCGTTCGGCTGTTAATGTGTTCACGATATACCACCAGTTTCTGTTCGGCAGTGCTGCAATACAGTCATCTGCACCAAAATTTAAAACAACATTGTGTGAATCAACGTCATGACAGAGACAGATAAAGTTTAAATCTGTACTACCCTGATATGGCTGAGGTTCAGGCTTTGGCCAAGGCACAACCGGATGCTTGCGATAATGAATCGCTTTGGCTTTATCCCAGGGCAAATCTGACTTGGTGACAATCTCAAGGCCTTTATCCCACTCAAATGAAAAACGGTGCTCAAAGACCTGAGCTACTTCATGCGAATAAGTAAACGTCTTGCGCCGGCGGATCATCTCCTGCCAGACTGTTTCTCGGTTATGACGCAGCTTGACGGTTTCTTCATGCACATATCGCTGATGAATAAAGCGTTTATCACCCTCTTCCCAAATCACATATGCATCTGAACTTAAACCGGTTGCTTGCTCATGTATCGATCTAACCGCGCGATTCAATGACCCTGCTTGCTCATATTGAATATTTTTCTGATTGGAAATTACCAAACCCTGGTCATAAAAAAGAGCCTCATTTGAGACTCTTAATATAGGCTTGGCCCATGGTATTTCTGTGGTGCTCAAGGCTGCGATGGCTTTCTTATATCGCATATCAAAGCCATAAGACACGCCCACCAGATGATTGATATCGAATAGTGCTTTAACTTCGAATGAAAACCCAGTATCTAAAACCGTATCAATCGTGCACAGGTTTTCACTAAATACCGCTTCGATTTCAAAGTTAAAACTAGTGTCTAAGACTGTATCAATGTGCCCAATGACATCGGTTTTCTCTTTAAAGACTGCGACAACATCAAAGCTGAACTCAATATCAATTACCGTGTCTATAACTGCAGTGTTTGCACCACTATCTGCATAGACTGCTGTGACTTCAAGTGAAAACTCAGTATCAAGTACTGTATCGATTACAGCAGAAACATCATCACCGAAATTGAGATTGGTCGATCCGTCGGCTAGATGCTCAAAATTCAGAATGATGTTATGGCTATCAGTATTATCAGGCTTAAAGTTTAGGTTTAGGTTATGCGCATCAACGGTGCCGAGCTTATTTTTAAAATCCACATGAGCACCCTTTTAAATTAAGGTCTGAGTTTTATTGATTGGATAGACAAGGTACCACCCACAACCAGATTGGTATTCGCTAAAGATATATCTGTGCCAACAGTAAGATCGGCAGCGACCCCGCCAGCACCGTTGTAGATTCGCGCCCAAGTTGCGGTACCAGTTTTAATAACCGTTGCTGTGTCGGTTGGATGAAGCTCTACATAACTGGCTGTGACTTCTTTAATACATGGCTCTGGAAAATTCAGTGTTACCAAAGCATTATTCGAATCTGCTGCAACCGCAGGGCTGGCAGGCTGCACACCCTCATAAAAAATAACGGTAGCACTTTGGCTACCGCTATCCATAAAATTTGCAAAGGCTTGAATCATGGCAAGCTGAGCATTGACTGATGTTTTACTCATTTTGGCACCACGTTATCTTGGATGACTGCGTTAAACTGACGCTTTGGGTCGATAGATGTAATTGTATAAGCATTAATTAAAGGAATATTTACTTGATAATGACCATCAGCGTCGCTTTTAGTCGTAGCTATTAACATGCCATTATTTCGATTATAAATATTGACTTGTCTTGCTACCGGAATACCTAGCTCATATATGCGCCCAGCTATGGCTGTCCATTTCTGAGCATGTATAGATAAATTAATGGGGGTTAATATATCCATTTATCTTTGCTCCAGTGTATAGCCATGTTTAATAAGAAGTATTGCTTCATTCATTGAGTAGCGTGTAACGTACTTGCCGATATTTGAAACCCCTTCCACATTAGACGAATTAGCAGTGCTCTTAATGAAAGGTAGATATCCAATATAATTATCGCCAACTGTTAGCATGAAGGGGACAAAAAACACATTACTAGATGCGGATACGGAGGCGTTTTTATTGTTGCCCTGCCCTAGATAAATAGACTGACCTGCAAGTTCGTAATTTGCGCTTCCTGTCGCATCAAACCAAATAGCTGCATTTAAATTTAAGCCGCCATACGCAGCCACAGTGTGACCACCTAACCTTATTCCGGATCTAGCGTGTGCAACGATACTATCTCTCTGCTTTGTCTTTATCTGAAGTCCAGCAGCTAACAAAGCTAGATTTTTAGTATTATTTCTGGCATCTAAAAATTCAAGATATCCGTATGTTAGGAAAAGACCTGTGTTACTGACTGTAACATCCAAAGAGAAACCACTCCCATCCCCCACCACTAAAAAACTGGAATTTATAATAGTGGATACCGATACATCATCGTTACTGCTACTAGCTGGACCTCCGTGATCTGCAGTACGATAATACCACTTTGCCCACCCATGATACTCCCCATCCCACTCCCAATTACTATTTGGTTTTGCGGGGTTGTATGGCATTTGCACACCAGTAATATTGTTAATATCAGTCATACCTGACACCACGCCTACCTTTGCAAATTTTGCTCCAGCCGCCGCCGCCCCGGGCGAACAAAAATCATGTACAAGCAAAATTAAGCCAAGTGACTCAGGATCTGTAGAGCGATAAGCACGTTTTGGAGTTGTGGATTCTGTTGGGGTTTGATGAGCAATTTCAAAATCAAGCGGTGCAGTAAAGCAGGTCGCTGTGCCATTTAATGCAGATGAGTGCGAATCTGTACATTCAATAGTAATTGTGTTTGTGCAAGCACTTAAAACCCTATAATCACCATCCCAGCCATTTGTTGAGCCGGTGATACGTACCACTTGGCGATCAATAAAACCATGACCACTGCCCAAGTGGATAGTTGCGGTAATAGCAGTAGGTGTTGACTTGCTTATGCTTATCACTGGCACATGATTAAAACCATTAACCAAGACCGCATCGAGTAAATTGATCATTGAACCCCAAGCATTAGATAGCTGAGGGATGCCCTTCATGGTATTTTGATAGTGCTTTACTAAACCTGCCATCTTTTTTACCTATAAAAAAAAAGACCACACAAAGCGGTCATATTTAAATTAATGTTTACAGCACGCGGTCAATGTCGCCACGTAGCATGATCTGGAACTGGTCTGATATCACAGCTGGTTCAGATTGCTTCACGGTTCGAATCACCCAAACAGGAAAGTTTGCAGCCACTGTATTAAATCGCAGGACGTTGCCATTTGCCCACCCCGAACCCCAACCTTCTTTCTTGATAATGAAGTATGGAACACCAGTGACTGGGTTGATCGGCGCATAATCCGCATTGATGTTACCGATACCAATCTGGCCAGAGTATTCACCAATGCAGCGGAATGATTGTGCATCAGTAAAGATCAATGCCCAACGCTCCTGAATCGCACCTTTATTTGTCACTTGGAGTGGATATAGCGAGTCATTGTAGTTGGCTAAAATGCTTGAGCTTGGCTCGTCTGCCCAGGCATTACTCCACGAACCTTGCACAAACTTTCGGGTGTAACGCGCCTGCATATCCCCAATGACTAAAGCAGAACCGACGATGGTATCTACTGCATCATAGTTATGGGTTAAAGGCTTGGTAAAAGTCAGCTGACCATTGATTTGCACATCACGGATCAAGCCCATGTCTTGATAGCGGTATTTGATTGTCAGTGGTGCAACCAGATTACCCAGTACGAAGTCACCGCCCAATGTCACTCGGCCATAATCATAATCAATACTGTAGAAATCAAAAGGTACTTTCGTTCCGTTAGCATCTCCCAGTTCAGCCCATGAAATACGCTGATCGTTCAGGTCATATGTGGTCCCTGCAATTGCACTTGTTAATTCCTGTGTCTTGCTTGAGCTAACAATGCCAATACCACCAACGCGGAATATCGGCACCCGGCCATCGATCGGCAAACGTGTAGCAGACAGACCTAGAATTTCAGAGTCTAGTGGGATATAGGTATAAGCTACTGCGTTATAACGCACCGATGAAGCATCCACCCAGACCGGCATATTGATATAGGTGTCTGCTCCTTCTTGGTATTCAAGCAATGGGTCATACCAGTCATTCGCCTCAATAGCTGTACGATTGGCTTCGGTGATTTTGGTTTTAGTATAGAAATTAATCACGACAAAACCATTATCCCAATTCACCTGACCATGCGCTTGACTAGTTTCGATCAAGCCATTTTCATCAGCAGTCAAAGTTAGCTGTCCATGCTCAATCGTACCCACCACCACGGTTAAGGATTGGGGCCTGATCGGCATAATTGGGGTTCTGAAACTAATTTTATTAACTGGCAATAGGTCTGTTGTGGTGGTTAAGGATTCAAGTGCAATCGTGTTGTCTGCATTCGATGTCCAGGAATCAATTTCAACAATCCCTGTGCCGTACTGGATTATGCCGGATTGAATCCCGCTGTTATTCGCCGGATTCACATTGCGATACAGTAAGCCAGTACGATCCAGAAAAGTATCGGCGCCAACTTTAAAGCGCGCTGAACCTGTCAAAATCTGCTCATCAAAACCGGAGGATAAATCCAGATTGAGCTTGTTGGCCGTCACTGTATGGGTTGCCGAATTGGAACCTGATGTATCGCGGTATTTCACTTGAACATCAACAGCATTAAGGGCTTTTAATTCAACCTGCTGACCTTGAATGTCTGACGTTTGTGGAGAATAAAAAGACATATTTCCTCGCTAGGCAGCCGCATAGGTAGCCATAGGTGTAAAGGTTTGCACAAATCTGCTCGCTGTACTTTTTGGTGTGACTTCAACTGCGCCAGTGGCATAGATAATGGTGCCTTGCACTTGACCACGGCTATTCACTAAATTCCCCATGGTGGCATTCACCGGCACATCCGTCAGGGTTACAGACCCTGAAATCCCCTCACTGCTTTGAAGTGGAATTTTTAGCTCAACACTATTTGGCTGAATTGCTGGTCCGGTACCAATGGTAAAGGTCAGCTTTTGATTTACAGGAGTAACATCCATCTTGGTCTGCTCAAGTGAAGTGCCGTAGTTATAGATCACTGAAAAGACTGTGCCTTTCTGTGGCAACTTGTTTGGAATGATCTTGCCGGTACCCGTGGCATAGTTGATTTCACCCGTCGCATCACCAGTAAACTTGCCTTGAGCATTGGAAGTCGCTGTTTTGGACTCACCCTCAAGCAACCAGTTGATGGTGATACCTGGCAATACACCCGGTCTACCTAAATTAAAATCAAATGCAGCTTTTTCAACACTTAAATTAGATCGCACAAAAGTGATAATCGGTGTGCCCCAGTTCAGCAGGATCGGCGTATCTACATCCGGCAAAGCACCCGTGGTGAGCAGCCATGAGCCAGTTTCATAATTGATCATGCCCGAACCAAAAGATGGACTGGCGGCCTTTAACTGGCCTGAACCATCATCTTTAAGCTCATAGAACTTGCCCTGCGACATATAAGAAATCGACAAAGCTCCCGGTGCTGGAATCGGGATTAAAACTCCAGTCCAGTTGGTGCTTTGGTTATTTTGAGTCACCGGAATGGCGTGACTCTGGTAATACTGATTCGGTGCAGCTGCTGGTTTAAACGTAATATTCAAACTTACGGTTCCAGCCGGTGCTGCCGCAGTCCACTGAATCAAACCACGCTGATAATCAATCGTGCCGACCTGAGTGCCCTGAGTATTTTTAAGCAAGCCACCCTGATCGGTGATCTGCTGGCCTTGTAATGTGAATGACACACTGGATGGAATCACTGCTGAACCGATATACAGGTTCTGGCTCACACCAATCACCATATTCGGATAATTGACCGTGATGGTACCTTCATTACCCGCTACCAGGACTACGCTTTCACCAGCCGCATTCACATCAATGATTGGTGTTTCAGTCTGAGCTGATGGAATGAGCTGGGCAAAGATGCTTTTGGCATTTACGGTAAATTCACCAACATTGGCATCAGAAGCCAGTGCTGTAGATGAGTAATACAGACCGGTATCAGCAACAATGGTGTCGCGGATAATAGTTTTAGATTTCTCACCGTTGTACCACTGGCGTGCTGATAAACCGACAAAATCAACTTCCAGAGCATCATTTAGAGAGTAAGTGGCAACCTTGTATTCCACGTTTTTGCCATCCACCACCATGACTGCGGTACGAGTTTCAACCTTGGTGATTCGTACGTACTGCTCACGTTCTAATACCTTGCCTTCATCACTGATCAGGACAATCGTATCCCCAACGGATGATTCAGTTTCTTGCGGAAACATGGCCACCTGCAGCGATGACATACCTTTCCAGTGGGTATCCAGTCGTGTACCTGCGATCTGGCCGCCTTTTGCTAGGTAGTTTTCCACCCGGTTCTGTGCCGACTGGCGCTCATCCGTCCAGTTCTTGGTGCTAAATAGCAGTGCCGATACGTTTGGATCTGCGGGCAGTTCAGATACAAATACTGTGGCGCCCATCAATAGGTCAGTGTCTTCGGTTGTGACTGCCGGAAAGACCTTGCGCATGGACACATCGCCCATGGTGCGATCCATTTCCGACACATCATTGAATAGGTTATTACTGATACCATCCTGGACCACAACACCAGAATATTTACCACCGCCATCCGTGTTATCAGTCAAGCGTTCAGACTTGTAGATCACTAAATCCTTGGTTTCAATCGCCATCGTTTAGCTCCGTAAAGCGTAAGGTCACATTAAAATAATCATCCAGCGAAACGGCTGGAATTCCTTTTACCGGTGCAGCCTCTAAAGCCCCATCCTGGTGGTTAAATTTGACGGTGAATTGCCGGTTGTCATGCGGTTGTTCAAACTGCAGTCTGAAATTTTCATCTTGCAGTTTTGACCACTCCAAAACAGTCCGTAGTTCACGTAGCTTGACCCAGCCCATTTGCGGATCTGCCGGTTGTAAAGTAATTGGTCGACCCGACTTCTTTTTGCCTTCCTGAATATGCAAAGTGCCATCCATGGCATAGGCCTGATTTTGCTCAATGGCCTTCCATGAAAATTCATCAGGCCATAAAAAACCGTCCTCTAATGGGACGGTTTCGGATGTTGCTAAGCGAATTAGTTTCATGTTGATTTCGCTATACCTTTTAATTGATTTACCAGACTGGTCATCACATCCTTTTGGCTTGCATCGCCTGTAAGGGATAGGGTTTGACCTCCAAATTGAATGTTGTAATTCACACTATCACCACCCTTACCATAGTCTTTAGTTGATGGTACGGAAGGAATAGACGGCGCATAGTCATTTAGGTTACTAGATCCGATTGATCTACCATTCTTGCCAACATACTGCTCCAGTCGTTCAATCTGCTCCATAACATACATGGCATTACCAAGAGCCTTCTGGTTGTCATAGGCAGTGGTCCCATACTTTCTCTTCACCCACTCATTGGAAGCAGATTTGTAATAACCACCCGCCACTGGTTCGGCATCTTGGAAGAGCTCTTTGGCTTTTTGCTTGGTATCACCTTCATAACCAATATCCTTAAGCCTCTGTTCAATTTCTTCAACAGAAAGCCCGTGTTTAGCGGTTGTTCCGGTTTTGGATGCCTTCATCTTGCCCTGAGAAGCCATAGCTGCTTCCGTTGCTTTGCGAGCTTCTTCCCATGCTTCAGTAGTATCGTTACCTGCTCTAACGCCTCTACGACCTAGATCATCAAAGCTATCACCTGCATTACCTGTGGCATTGCGAACACGGTGTAAGCTTTCTTCCACAGCGTTATTGGCTTTCACTGAAACTTGGCCAGTTTCACTTACCTGGATCGATAAACCTAGTGAGGCAGCTTTGGCATTTGCTGCAGCAATACTTTGAGCATCACCCGAGGCATACGCCAGCTGAATTGTCTTTTCATAAGCCTTTTGAAGATCCGCTTGAGTAGCCTGGCCGCTCTGGCGTACTGTTTCAAAATCAGCCAATGCCATTTGAGCTGACAATCGAAGTTGCTCTTTTGTTTTAATGCCAAGCCGCTCGAAAGCCCTTCCTGTTTCATCCAAGACATCAGGTAGTTCAGAGGTGGCTCTCTTTATTGCAACAATACCCAATTCAACCTGCTTGGTTGAGAACACACCCTGCGCTTCAAACTCACGCATTTTGGCATTTGCCGCATCAATCTCAGCTTGACTTTTCGCCTTACTAAGCCACTCCTCCCATGCTTGGTAAAGAACATCACCAGCCTGTTTACCGGTATACCCTGCCTCACCTAACTTAGTCTTAAGTCCATCCAGTTCATTTCCAGAACCAGAAAAAGACTTAGAAACCTTGTTTAGTGAAACATCCAGATCCACACCAAACAACTTGGCAGCGGCAGAGGCTCTTGAATATGCCGTTTCAGCCACTTGGCCAGATCCGGTATTAGCCTTATTTAATTCAGCAATTCGTAAATCACGGTTATTGGCCAACTCTGCTTCTTTAGCATTGATGGCATTAATTGAGGATTGGGCAGATGCTAAGGCGTTTAAATCACCAGACTTTTTGGCTTGTTCAATCTGCTGTTCCAGAATTGCACGTTCAGCTGCAGCCTGTTTCTGATAAGCCAGATACTCTTCATCGGCTTTTTTAACATTCTCCTTGGCCAGCTTTAAGGCTTCTTCCTTTTTAGCAGCACTTTCAGCAGCCTGTTCTGCACTCTGACTCGCCTGAACACTAACCTTTCCCGCCTCATCGATGGTAACGATATAGCCCTTGGTTAATAGATCGGCCTGCATCACGCCATCCATGACACCGCCATTGGCTTTGATAGCAGCCTCGGCATAATCTTGAGCAGAAGCCAGCATATCCTTATCTAATGCGGCCTTATTGGCTGCATGCTCCTTCTCGCGGCCTTCCAGCTCATTAGATTTTTGGATAATTGCATCAATGGTCGACTGGTTGCCATCCTTGCGAGCCTGATTTAATTGTGTATCAATGGCAGCACGTTCACCTGCCAAATCTTTAGACTTTTGGGTAAATTCTTGATTCTGCTTTGCTAGTTCTGCAAAGGTGGCATTGTTGCTCTGCAGGGATTCTTGGTTTTTCTGATCTTGGGTCTTTCCAATGTCTTCAATAGCAGCAATACCTGCAGATTTAAAGCCCATTGCACCAGCAGTTGCACGGTCATAATAATCCTGTGCTTTCTTGGCCATTGCATCCATATCTGCAATAGCCTGATCCTTGGCATCGTCCCATTTGAAATTGGCTTTAAACCCTATCCATGCAGCACCAACATCATAAAACACGCCAGCAAGCAGGTTGGCAACTATACTAATTGCTTCAAAACCATCACCAATGAATCCAAATACTACATTGAGAGCCTGCAGGGCTTTGGTGAAGCCATTAGTCTTATCTGTTGCTGTGTCTACACCGCTTTCAAAATTAAATATTGCTCCAAGCAATGTATCAAGTTGATCTACGGCGATTCCAATTCCATTACCTAAAGAGCTTGCCATCGACTGAATAGTCTCGTAGGCAGTACTTAATGCCTCTTTAAGTGCCTCAATTGTGGCTGGATCAATCTTCTTAAGCTGATCCCCTACCCAGATAAAGCCTTCGCCAATATCTTCAAGTATGGTTTCCACTACGTCCATATTGTCAGCAAGAGTAACCAGCCATTGCGCTACTGTTGCCGATGCACCGTTTGCTTGGTCCATGGTGCCAATCAGAATCTGCCATTGTGTAGCGATTCGCTGTAAGGCATTGCCAATAGTGGTTGGGAACTTAGCATAATCGGCTTCAATTGCAGCAGATTGACTTTGTAGGGCCTTAATGACCTTCTCGGCTGACAGTTCGCCGTTCTCGGCCATCTTACGCAGCTCACTGGTAGTCACACCCAAAGACTGAGCTAAGGCCTTAGAGATGCCCGGAGCCTGCTCCATGATGGAATTAAATTCGTCCCCCCTTAGGACGCCACTTTGGAGGCTCTGCGTGAGTTGAATGATTGCTGCATCAGCTGCAGCTGCTGATCCGCCGCCAGTCTGAATGGCCATGTTAATGGTTTTGACCAGATCAAGACTTTGCTGTTGGGTCATCCCCATCTGCTTACCGGTATCATTCACTTTTGTGAATAGACCTGCAGTAGCATCAAGGCTTGAATTAGTCATCAATGCGACTTGGTGCACACCAGCCATGGCTTGCTGAAAATTACCACCATCACTGGTTGCAATGTTGATTCGAGCTGAAAGGTTGGTATAGGAATCCGCGGCCTCTGCTAACTCACGAAGGCCTAAGCCAATACCAATACCACCCATAACCCCAATAAGGGCGGTAAATCCGGTTTTTAGTACCCCTATTCCCTTCTGCGCCGTCTGGGCTGCTGTATCTGTTTCTTTTAGACTTGTATTTGCCTTACCTACTTCTGCCTGAAATCCGCTAAAAGCCTGATCTGCTTGCTGAACTTCTTTTTCAAGTTGATCAACCTGGACTTGTGCTTTTTCAATATCTGCAGGTGAAGCTTTAGTTTTTGAAAACGCCTCAAGGTTTTGCTTAGCCTGAGCCAAATCACTCTTAAGTTGACCTAGGGCTTTTTCGGTCTTATTGCCAAAATCAGTAAAATTGCCTGCTGTAGATTTTGCGTTGTCACCAGCATCTTTGATAATGCCTGTAGCAGCATTTAGGGACTGGGTAAGCTTGTCTGCTAACTCACTGGTGCCTTTAGGAATAATATTTCCCATTTCTTTAGAGGTATCAGTTGTTGCCTGTCTTAACCGTTCTGATTCTTGCTTTATTGCATTAAATACAGATTTAGCTGCGTCTTCCGACTGCTTAATGTTGCCAACAAAACCTTTAGTGTCGGCATCCATGATTAATTTGAATGTTAAGTTTTTACCAGACATGCTGACCTCTAAATTTTAGGCAATAAAAAACCCGCTCAAGGCGGGTTTTAGTGATACAAGTAGGGTCTGTTGACATTTACTGTTCATAATTAACCCTATAAAGGTAGCCATAAAAATATACAGGCTAAAGCAACAGAACTTTGATAATTTCTT